>CAZQSI010000035.1:5167-26415 GCA_964596155.1 uncultured Chitinophagaceae bacterium | reverse complement strand
CAAAATTATCCAAATCCGTTCAATCCTGCTACGACGATAGAATACGCTCTATCCTATAGCGGTCTTGTAACCCTTGAAATATTCAACGTTTTAGGACAAAAAGTGAGAACATTGGTGAACCAACATAAACAAATCGGCAGATATTCAGTCGTTTGGGACGGGAAAGATAATCATGGAATATTGGTTGCCAGTGGTATATATTATTACCAAATTCGAACAAATGACTTCAGGTCTGTCAAAAAGATGACCTTCATCAAATAATTCAGAAATGTGATGATAAATACATCTTTCAAACTGCAATATCTCCATATTTCGTTCGTCATGGCGCTCCTGTCGGCAGCCGGGGTTTCAACCGTTTCAGCACAGATTGAACAAGGCAGCGATAAATCAATCTTCAGAGGTTCGGCGGGCATGACATTCGGGGGGACGCAGCAGCAATGGAATTTGAAAGATTCGGCGCGGAAAAAAATCGGCACGTTAATGCAGCAATCCGCACCGTTGACGGTCTCGTTTCCGCTGGCAAACCGGTTTCTGGTGTCAGTCTCAAATTCCGGCGCGATTTCATCTTTCGACACGGCACGGTCAACGAATATTGTTGATACCCGCGTTTCGATGTCGTATGTGTTCCCCGGAGAAAAATTTTGGTTTACCGGCGGATTAACCTTCCCGACCGGCAAGACGGAACTGAATTCAGCGGAATTGCAATTGACGAACTTATTGGGGCAGACAGCATTGGGATATAAGGTTCCGACATTTGGACAGGGCATGTCCGGCACTGCATCACTTGTTTATGCAAGCACGCTGACGCGCAGATCCGTTCTGGGTATCGGTCTATCGTATTTTTACAAAGGGGATTATAAACCGATCAGCGGGTCACCAATAGAATACGATCCCGGCGACGAATTGTCCCTGAATATCGGTTATGATTATATCACCTACGGAAAAAATGCGCGGATTTCTGTCGATGTTACGTCAACATATTTCTTTAAGGATGAAATCAGTGGATCCGGTCCTGTCTTCGAGTCAGGTCCCAGGGCGATCGCTACGGTAATTTATTCATTGAAAACGGAAACGGTCAATCATACGGTCTTGCTGCGATCGAGATACCGGCTTCAGAACAACTTTATTGCAAGCAATAAAAAATTCGATGCGTCATTGCAGATAGAAGGAAAATACACGCTCGGCACCATGCTGACGCAGTCTCTCTATGGGACATTCGTCGGCGAAGGAAAGTATTACACACCCGACCAGATCCCGTCCGGTATCACATATATCGAAACCGGTAAGGCGCAGATCGGGGAGGCGGGGATCGATCTGACGCTTGTTTCCTGGCAGTCCGTTTTACCCACGATCGGAGCGCGGTATGCGCTTGGTGCTGTAACCATCAACGGCGCGAACTATGATGTTGACGGACTTAAAGCCGATCTGAGCATCAAGATTTCATTTTGAAATTAATGTCACTTTTTATCTCATTATACTGGAAGGAAATCAGTATGAAACAACAACAGATACTCTTTGGATGGCTTGCACTTTGTCTTATGCTCGCAGCCGGCACATCGCCGCTGCCGGCTCAGACCGGCGATTCCAAAACAATTGCCGTGTTGTATTTTGAAAATAACAGCGTTGTCGATAAAGACAAACTTGATCCGCTGAAAAAAGGATTGGCGGACATGATGATTACCGAGATGACGAAGGTGAAAGGGATCAAAGTTGTCGAACGGCAGCGAATCCAGTCCATCATCGAGGAATTGAATCTCAGTGAAACGGATATGGTGGACAAATCCACCACGCAGAAAATGGGAAAACTGCTCGGCGCGAAAGTGCTGTTGTTCGGAGGGTTTTCCAACCTCTTCAATGATAAGCTCCGCATTGATGTCCGGATCGTGCGCACCGAGACCGGCGAAACATTGAAGGCGGAAGAAGAAACGGGAGAGCTTGATGAATTTCTGACGATGTTGCGGTCGCTTGTAAAGAAAATCGCGTCGGATCTCGATGTAAAAATGACTTCCGAAGATGAGAACCGGCTCGAAGCCACGAAGGATGGAAATTTTGACGGCTATGTAACATATGCCGCCGCGTTGAATTATGAAGATCAAGGAAAGAAACTTGAAAAGCAGGGAAAGAAAGCGGATGCAAAATCGTCCTACGAGCAGGCGCGCGCAATGTACCAAAAGGCGTGGGATGAGTCCGACGGATATGAACCTGCGAAACAGAAGGTTGATGAAATGGCGATGTTGATTGCGAAATTGAAATAATTATTAATTATTCGGGAGAAGAAACATGAAACGCATTCTTTTGGTACTCTGTATGGTTTCATTGTCCGGTTTCGTTCTGCAGCCGGCGGTGATACTCGCTCAAAATGCCGACATGCCGCGAGTGATGGTGGTTGTTGATGAGAAGATCGATAATGTTGATGCGTCGGCACGCAAAGTGGCAGGCAGGATCGAAAAAGCACTGCTGGAAAAAGGCTACCGCATCGTTGATGCACGTCAGTTTTCCGACGTTCGCGCGCGCGATCTGGCTGCTGCTGATGCGGTAAAAGCTAAGGAACTCGGACGGAGGTACGGAGCCGAGTTGATTATTGCCGGAGGCGCTCAGGCAAACTTCGGAGGGGAAAAGGAAGTGTACGGCATGAAGACCAGTGAATTTACCTCCGACGGCGAAGTGAAACTGATCATCACCGACACCGGTGAAATTCTTGCCGTTGCAAGCGCCACCTCGAAGAAATCATCGCAGGGAAAATCGCAGGCGGCATCCAAATCGCTGGAAGAAGTCGGTGAAATTCTTGCTGCCGATCTGATGAGCAAGATCGACAAGAAGATGAAAGAGATGAAGGAAAAACCGATTATTGTGGAATTGATTCTTCAAGGCATCAACGATGCAACGCTGATGAAGATCGAGTCGGATCTCCCGTCCAAAGTGTCAATGATCCAAAAGATGAAGCTTCGCTATATGGAAGGAAATTCCGCATCGTATGATGTAGTTGTCAGCGGTACGCTTGATGATCTGAGAAAAGCCTTCTCCTCGATGCAGGAATACAGTGTTATCGGCGCGTCCGGCAACAGACTTGATGTTTCGACGAAGACGAGCGGAATTAAAAAGGCGAGCATCATTATCTCCAGCGCGCTCGAAATCACCGAATTCAAAGTGGAAAATATTTTCCCTGCGCAATTTGTCTATTATTCCAAAAACCCGATCGGCGCCGTGACGCTGGAAAATACGGGGAAAACGGATATTAAAAACATCAAAGCAAAAATTTTCATTCCCAATTACATGGCATTTGCCTCGGAACAGATGATTCCTGTGCTGAAAGCGAATGAGAAAAAGACGTTTGAAGTTTCCGCTACGCTGGACAGGGAAAAACTTCAATCGGTTGGCGAAAATACGGTGGCGCAAATCAAAACTGAAATTTCATACAACCAGGGTGGAGAGGAAAAAGTCAGAAGCATAACAAAACCGGTGACGATTTACAGCAAGAATTCCATCAGCTGGAACAAACCGAATCATGTCGGCGCATTTGTGACCTATAAGGATGCAGCGGTCGAGAATTTTTCCAGAAACGTGGTCGGCAACGTAAAATTCGATCAATCCTTGTATCCTTCGGCGTCGCGCAATATGCAGAATGCGATGAAGATCTGGGATGCCGTTCGTGCATTCTCCATCAATTATGTATCCGATCCGTGGGTTGTTGCCGAAGGAGATGTGCTTGACGAAATACAGTTCCCGCGGCAGACTTTGGCGAAGAAAGCGGGAGATTGCGACGACAGTTCAATTCTTCTCGCCGCATGTCTTGAAAACCTCGGCATCCGTACGATGCTGATCGGAACGTCCGATCACATTTTCATCATGTTCGATACCGGCGTTAACAAAAAGAATGCTTCCAGAGTCAGCTTGAACGAACGAGACTATATTGTGCTCGAAAATACCGTTTGGATTCCTCTTGAAACGACCATCATCAATAAACCGTTTGCCGATGCATGGAGCATGGGTGCCAGCGGTTATTACAAGACGGTGGATGCGAACGGTAAACTTGATATCATCGACGTTCGAAAATCATGGGAAGCATCTCCGCCGAGCAATCTGGCGAGCGATGAAAAAGTTGCCGCAACACCGGCAGCGGAAGAAATTGAACGGCTGCTGTCCGCAGATGCAAAAAGCCTTGCCGAGGCACATCGGACGATGGCAGTTCAGAAAGTTGATGATCTGAAAAAGCAAAATAACGAACGCTCCGCAAACGAAGCGGCCGTGATTCTTGCGAACGGCGGACAATATGACGATGCAATTTCGACGATCAGCAAATACAATTCCGCATCGTCACTCAATAACCGCGGTAATATTTATCTGCTGAAAGGAGATTCGGCGAATGCATATAAAAGCTATGCCTCGGCGATGCAAGCAGATGAAAAAGACGGCGGCATCTCCCTGAACATGGGACTTCTGCAGTATCTGGGCGGCGATCATTCCGGAACGGTGGAATCGTTTGCGGCTGCCGTTGCAAAATTCCCGTCTGAAGAGCAGGCGTATGCTGAATTAGGAATCGACAACATTGTTGCGGAGATGGGTCAAACTCGAGCGGCTGAACAAGGAGCGTTTGTCGATAAAGGTGAACTGAGAAGCCTGCTGTTCAGCGCACTTAAAGATTTGCAAACCGGAAAGCGGGAGCGGACAGCCAGCCGGCAAGTTCGCCGCGGCGAGAATAAGTTCCTCTTTGGCGGCAGGCGCGGCATTGATCCCACGGCGCTGGCGAATATTAAGGACTTTCTCTATTGGAAGATTTAGTTGGACAAATTCGATAAATTTTTGCAAGTTACCCTCCGAATCGGAGGGTAACCTTTTTTAAACGGTCCGGCACACATTCTCTCAAATCTTTCGGCAGGTTATCATGAACAAACATCTCATTAAATCTCTCTTTGCGGTTCTCTTCGCGATCCTCTCCATTGCGTTGACGATGGGATTGTTCCGGCTTGAGTTTTTCACGTCGCTGGAACTGAAAGCTTACGACGCACTTCTGCAGGCGCGTGGGGAACGGCCGCATACATCGAATGTGGTGATCGTTACGATTGACGAATATACCATGAAAGAATTGGATTATCCGATTCCGAGAGACAAGTACGGAACGCTGCTCGCGATTCTTGCTCAAAGCGGTGCACTCGCGATCGGGGTCGACGATCTTTTCCCGACGACAAGGCAGGACAGCATTTCTCAATATGAGAACGATCAGTTTCTTTTCTTCCACGCTTATGCTCCGAATGTCTATCACGCTATCGGTCCGTTCGTGCCGAACGAATCAAATCCGGGAGAACGGCGGGCCATCGATCATGAGGCATCGCGCGTGCTGCGTCAGCATTCAATTCCCAAACATGGTGGAAATTTTTCATTCCCGGTTGCTACGTACATTGACGAGCGGCCGTATGACTCTCTGGCAAATATTGCGGCAGGCATCGGACATATTCTCATCCGTCCCGATTCGATCGACGGCATTATCCGTTCTGTTCCGTTTATTGTGGAATATGACGGCAATTACTATCCGACTTTCGGCGCTGCTCTCGCATTCGCCGCCGCGCAGGTGGATCTTCAGTCCATAACATTTGAAAACGATGAAACGGGCGGCATCATCGTGAAAGCAGGCCAGCTGGAAATTCCGCTGGATGAACATGGCTATCTCCAGGTCGATTATGCGGGGACGAACGATGTGTACCGGCAAATCTCGCTGCAGGAAGTGCTCGATGCATTTGTGAAAGGGGATGCTGCAACGCTGTCAATCTTTAAGAATGCAGTTGTGATTATCGGACCGACGGCACGTTCCATCGGCGATCACAATGCGACGCCGCTTGCCGACATTTCTCCGAATTGCTTCGTTCATGCGAATGTGTATGACCAGATCATCAGCGGCAAGTATATTGAGCATGCACCGATGCAGGCGCAGATGATTATACTTCTGTTTCTTGCGTTGATTGTTTCGATAACGGCAATTTTGCTGAAATTGAGATGGAGCCTTCCGATCGGCGGTTTACTCGTTGCGGGATATGTGCTCTTTGCATATTCGACGTTCGCCAATACCGGTGTGGTGTATTATCTGGTTGAGCCGATCTTCGCGCTCTTCTTCTCGTTTGCGTCGGCGATGTCGTACAATGCTGCGACGGAAGGAAGGCAAAAAGCAGTGATCAAAGGAATGTTTGAACGGTATGTGGATAAAACCGTGGTGAAGCAGATACTCGACAATCCCTCCTTGGTGAAACTCGGCGGCGAGGAACGCGAAATTACGACGTTGTTTGCCGATATTGAAGGATTTACCAGCATGGCGGAAAAAATGGGACCGACCAACACGGTCGGCATGCTGAATTCCTATCTCACCGAAATGTCCAACATTATCATTGAAAACGGCGGTACGATTGACAAATATATCGGCGATGCCATCATGGCATTTTGGGGTGCGCCGCTTTCGGATCCCGATCATGCGTTGAATGCATGCGATGCCGCGATCAATATGCAGCGTAAACTGACTGCGCTGCATACGAAATGGATTCATTACGGACGTCCGGTTGTCAATCAGCGGATCGGCATCAATACAGGACGGGCGGTGGTCGGCAATATGGGAGCCGAAACCAGATTAAATTACACCGCGGTCGGAGACGCCGTGAATCTTGCCTCCCGCCTCGAAGGCGTGAATAAGGAATACGGCACCCGGCTGCTGATGAGCGAACATACCTACCGCCAGGTGCATGAAGATGTCCTTTCACGCGAAATGGATCTTGTTGTCGTCATGGGAAAATCGGAACCTGTACGGATTTATGAATTGATTGCAATGGCGGACGAGGTTCAGACAGATGCAACGAAGAACTTTCTTGAATACTATCATAACGGATTGGATGCCTATAAAAAGAGGGCTTGGAAGAGCGCCATTGAACACTTTCAACAGGCACTCTCCATCCGCAGGGATGACATTGTCTCCAATCTCTACATTCAGCGCTCGACCATGTTCATGGATTCTCCGCCGCCCGATGACTGGAACGGCGTGTTTATCATGACGAAGAAATAGACTTAATTGTCCTCTTCAAACGGCTGAACAGAATTTGTTCGGCCGTTGTTATTTATGGGGGTCAGATTCATTGATTTTTCATGATTTCTTTTATACTTTGACTTGTCAAAATTATTGAATAACATTTCATCCTTATGAATCCTTTCTTCGTGTTCCTCAATTCATCGGTCGGCAAAAAAATCCTCATGAGTCTGACCGGGCTGTTCCTCGCTATTTTCCTTCTCGAACATCTTGCAGGCAACCTGCTGCTGCTGAAGCAGGACGGCGGGGAGGCATTTAACGCTTATGCGAAATTCATGGGAGGAAATCCCATTGTGCGGATTCTGGAATTCGGCCTGTTCGGTATCATCATTCTTCATATCGTGAACGGCATCCGATTGTGGATCGGAAACAGGAAGGCGCGCGATAAACAATACAGCGCGTATAAACTTGAAGAAAATACAACATTGCAGTCGCGGATGATGAAATTTTCCGCTGCGTTTATGCTCTTCTTTCTGGTTGTCCATCTCCGAAAATTCTGGGTGCATGCACGGTTTCTTGATGAACACGATATCGCATCACTCGTCTTTGAAACATTTCGTCAGCCGTTCTACGTTCTGTTTTATCTGATCGCTCTGGTCATCGTGGGATATCACCTGCGGCACGGATTCCAGTCCGCGTTTCAAACGCTGGGATTCAGGACGAAAAAATATCAGGCGCTGATCGAGTTCATCGCAGTGCTTTTCTGGCTGGTGATACCGCTCGGTTTTGCATTCATACCGTTATTCATCTATTTCACAAGCGGCAGTCCGGTTGCCTTCGCTCAATAATGATCATTTGAAAACATTATGACTCTGAACTCAAATATTCCGAAAGGACCGCTGGAAAAAAAGTGGTCGACCCATAAATTCTCCATGAAACTGGTTAACCCTGCCAACCGCCGGAAATATAAGGTGATTGTCGTCGGCACGGGACTCGCCGGATCATCCGTTGCAGCATCGCTCGGCGAAATGGGTTACAATGTGCATGCATTTTCCTACCACGAATCGCCGCGACGCGCGCACTCCATCGCGGCGCAGGGGGGCATCAATGCCCCGAAGAATTACTCCAATGACGGCGACAGCGTTTACCGACTCTTTTACGATACAATTAAAGGGGGAGATTACCGGGCACGCGAAGCCAATGTATACCGACTGGCGGAAGTGAGCGGTTCGATTATTGACCAATGCGTGGCTCAGGGCGTACCGTTTGCCCGTGATTATGCCGGATATCTCGATAACAGATCGTTCGGCGGGGCGCAGGTGGCACGAACATTTTATGCACGGGGTCAGACGGGACAGCAATTGCTGCTCGGTGCATATTCGGCATTAAACCGTCAGATCGACAGCAAAACGGTGACTTTTTATGAACGGCGGGAAATGCTTGATCTGGTGCTGGTTGACGGAAAAGCGAGAGGCATCGTTGCACGGAATCTTTTAAACGGAAAAATTGAATCGTACTCCGCCGATGCCGTCGTGCTTGCGACGGGCGGATACGGCAATGTCTTTTTCCTTTCGACGAATGCAAAAGCAAGCAACGCTACAGCAGCATGGCGTGCTCACAAAAAGGGAGCGCTGTTTGCCAATCCTTGCTTCACACAGATTCATCCGACCTGCATTCCCGTTACCGGAGATCACCAATCGAAACTGACATTGATGAGCGAAAGCCTGAGAAACGACGGCAGAGTATGGGTCCCGAAGAAAAAAGGTGATACGCGCAGTCCCAAAGATATTCCGGAGAATGAACGGGATTATTATCTCGAACGTCTTTACCCGTCATTCGGAAATCTTGTTCCCCGCGATGTGGCCTCCCGCCGTGCAAAGGAAATGTGCGACAACGGCTACGGCGTCGGTACATCAAAGATGGCGGTCTATCTCGACTTTGCGGATGCCATTAAGCGTCTCGGACGGGAAGCAGTCTTCCAGAAGTACGGCAACCTTCTCGACATGTACAAACAGATTACCGGCGAAGATCCTTACGACGGTCCGATGAGAATATATCCCGCGGTGCATTACACCATGGGAGGTCTCTGGGTGGATTATAATCTGATGAGCACAATTCCCGGATTGTTTGTTCTCGGCGAAGCGAACTTTTCCGATCACGGAGCGAACCGGCTCGGCGCCAGCGCGCTGATGCAGGGGTTGGCGGACGGATATTTCATAGCGCCGTACACGATCGGCAACTATCTGGCAAGCAATACATTCGCAGCTGTCAAAGACGATCGATTGGAATTCAAAGAAGCGGAACAATCGGTGTCAGCCTCCATCAACAAGCTGCTCAGCATTGACGGTACGAAAACCGTCGATGAGTACCACCGTGAATTCGGAAAAGTGATGTGGGACTATGTCGGCATGGCGAGGAACAAAGCCGGTCTGCAAAAAGCGCTGAAGCTTCTTCCCGAAATACGCGCTGCATTCTGGCGTGATGTGAAGATCACCGGCAATGCACATGACATCAACACCGAATTGGAAAAGGCGCAAAGAGTCGCCGACTTTATGGAACTGGGTGAATTGATGGCCATCGACGCGCTGGAACGGGAAGAATCATGCGGCGGTCATTTCCGCGAGGAATATC
The DNA here is from genome assembly GCA_964596155.1 of uncultured Chitinophagaceae bacterium. Classification (GTDB taxonomy): domain Bacteria; phylum Bacteroidota; class Ignavibacteria; order UBA10030; family UBA8401; genus UBA8401. The sequence continues at coordinate 16,784 of CAZQSI010000035.1, read as the reverse complement.
AGACCGATGACGGGGAGGCAAAGCGGAACGACAAGAAATTTGCATATGTCGCTGCATGGGAATATACCGGAAAACCGGGAAAGCCGAAATTAACAAAAGAAAAATTGGAATTCGAAGAAGTCCATCCGTCGCAACGGAGTTATAAATAGGAGAATGGAATGAATTTAACACTCAAAGTTTGGCGTCAAAAAGATAAAAACGACGAAGGACGGTTTGTCAGTTATGCGGCACGCGAAATTTCGCCGGACATGTCGTTTCTGGAAATGCTGGATATCGTCAACATCGATCTCATCAAAAAAGGTGAAACACCGATCGTTTTTGACCATGACTGCAGAGAAGGCATCTGCGGCAGCTGCGGTATGATGATCAACGGAAGAGCGCATGGACCGGGACGCGGCATTGCCACCTGCCAGCTTCATATGCGGAGTTTTAAAGATGGCGATGAAATAGTGATTGAACCGTGGAGAGCGGCGGCGTTTCCCGTGCTGAAGGACCTTATGGTTGACAGAACCTCCTTTGACCGCATTATGCAGGCGGGCGGTTATACATCCGCAAAAACAGGCGGAATACCGGACGGAAATGCCATCCTGGTGCCGAAACCTGCCGCCGACGAAGCGTTCGACGCCGCGGCATGTATCGGATGCGGAGCCTGCGTCGCCGCATGCCCGAATTCATCCGCCATGCTGTTTGTTTCGGCAAAAGTTTCGCAGCTGGCGGTCTTGCCGCAGGGACAAGCGGAGCGCGAAACCCGCGTGACGCGAATGGTCGCACAGATGGACGAGGAAAAATTCGGAAGCTGTTCCAACACTTATGCCTGCGAAGCGGAATGTCCGAAAGGAATTTCCGTTACACACATCGCGCGGCTGAACAGGGAATTTGTTGCAGCACAGTTTTAATGTTGATTGAAGTTGTCTTCACAAAAAAAAACCGGACACTGTCCGGTTTTTTTTATTTTTACATGCATAAAAAAAGTCTACTGCATCACAATTGTTTCAGAGATGAATCGTTTTACGGACCAGCTGCTGCCGATCAATCCGAACAGAACGCCGCTTCCAACCATCACGCCGTAATAATAGACTTCGACGGTAAAAAATTCCGACAGTTCCTGGCTGACAAATGTCCGTGCCAGGTAAGTAATACTCCAGATCATTCCTGCCGCCAGTCCGCCCCCGAGCAGGCCATGAAGCATTCCTTCGATCAGAAACGGCATTCTGATGAACCCACGCGTCGCACCGACCAGTTTCATTGTGGTGATCATTTTTCGCTTGGCATAAATCGTCAGCCGGATGGTATTGGAAACAAGAAAAATGGCTGCGATCAGCAGCGTCAATCCGATGGCCGCACTTCCGCCGATGAATAATTGTACGCGGCGGTCCAAGATCTCAAGCAGAGTTTTCCGGTACACAACATCATCAACTCCGTCAATGGACCGGAGCGCTGAATAAATCAGACGTGCGCTGTCTGAATTCTTGTATTCCGACTGCAGCTGCACTTTGTATGAGGCGGGAAGCGGGTTGAAATCAAGCACGGCATTGATATCCTCGCCGAATTCCTTTTTGAAAATTTTTGCGGCTTCCTCCTTGGAGACAAACCGAGCGGAGACGATGCCGGGAATGCGGTCCATCGCGGCCCGTACCTTTGCACCGCCGGCAGAATCCGTTTCCGCGGTAAGAAACACTTCCATTTCCACCTTGTCGCGGAACGATTGGATGATCGAATGGGTGTTGTTGTAAATAATCACAAACAATCCGAGCAGAAGCAGGGAAATCGTCATGGTGAAAATTGTGATGACGGAGGAGAGCCGCGCCCGTTTGAATCCTGAAAAACCTTCTTTAAGAGGATAGAGAAATGCCATATTATTGCACCACCTTACCGATTGTGTACGAACCAAGTATTTTTATGAATGATGCGGATTGACGCAGTTCGCCGAGTGCATCCGTAAAATCACGGGAGCGTCCGTCCGTTGCGAGGTCTGCAAAAAAGAGATATTCCCACGGCTTTCCGACAAACGGACGAGATTCGATTTTCAGCAGATTGATCCGCCGATCCGAAAAATACGAAAGACAGCGCACGAGCGATCCCGGCTGATGCCGCGTGGCAAAGATGATCGACATTTTCGCCGGTCGTCCGGCCCGAACCGGTTTTTTGGAGAGAACGATAAACCGCGTGAAGTTGCGGTGATCGGTTTCAATGCCGCGTTTCAATATTTTTAATCCATAATGCCTCGCTGCCTGCGCGCTTGCGATTGCGGCGGCATACTCGAGCTGCTGTTCCGCGATCATTTTGGCGGCGCCCGCCGTGTCATAAAATTGGTGAAGTGCCGTTCTTTTTAATGATCTGAGAAAACGGTCGCATTGACCGAGCGCCTGCGGATGGGAAAAGACATCACGAACATCCGCCAGTTTTGTGCCGGGAAGAGTGATCAAATTCATTCGGATGCGGAGTTTCACTTCTCCGATGATGCTCAGCGGAAATTCCTGCAGCAGATCGAAGTTTTGATGAACACTTCCGAATAACGAATTTTCGATCGGAATGATGCCGGCGGACGATGTTCCTTTGGCTACATCGGTAAAGACATCGCGAAAGTTCGGACGAGGCACCGGCCGGCATGACGTGCCGAAAAATGCGACTGCCGCCTGTTCGCTGAATGCCCCCGGTTCGCCCTGAAAGGAAATGGAAGATCGTTTCATCTGTTTGATATTAAAAATTTGATTCGTCCCGCCAGCGGGTGATTCTCCAGGCATCGCCGAGTTTCGGCCGCTCGAGTGTCCAATTGGCATATCCGTCCACCCGGACGATATCGTTCGGATTAAACGTCACCGTCAGATTGAAATTACGGATAATGACCGATTTCAGACTGTCCGGTTCCATGGTAGAGGTGATGACGGTGTTCCAGACAAGATCGAGCCGCTGAACATTCTGGAAGAGTCCGTTCGTTGTTCTGATATCTTCGTCCCGTCCCCAAAAAATGTCGACTCCCTTGTCATAATCCCGGTAAACGAAAATGAAATTCTGAGCCAACAGTGCTCCGTAAATGGTCGTATCCCGAAAGGCATACGCCTGTTTGAAATTTTGAAACACTCCTTCAATCTGCCGCTGGTCGCCGAGTACGGAAGTACCGCTGGAGGGAGTATCATTCAGTCCGGGAGCGAACGGATTGTCGCAGCCGGAAAGAAACAGAAACAAAACGATCCATGCATGTCGGAAGGTCACTTTGAAAATTGTCCTTTCAAGTCACTCCAGCTGGAATCCTTTTTAGTTTCATAATCAATCCACCGGTAAATACGCCAGATGGTGTTTTTATCGGGAGCCATGGCAATCTCGCAGCGTCCCGCGAATTGCGTGGTTTTCACGTCGCTTCTATTGTGAGGAACAAACAGCAGGTAATCAAACGTGTATTGCGCCGAATCGGATTGATACGTTACGATGACCGGCATGGACGCTGCCTGCATTTGCATGGATGACGACGTCCCGACGGCGGTGACCGCATTACGGAAGTATTCAATCTCCGCCGTCTTATCCCACGAACTGAAAACGGCAACGAATCTCGCTCCGGCGGACTGGTTCGGCACAAAGGTAAACCGCCGGCTGTGTGTTGCCGTATCGGCGAATAATTTTTCGTATTCCTGAATATTTTTTTGTTCGAATGACGAGATAAAATTGGAAAAGAGCACTTCTTTGGTGAACGCCGTTGCGAGCGTTTGATTGTCGGACACGGGATTTTCCGGATCGCGTGTGCTGAAAAGATCGCAGGAGAGGGCGGAGAGACCGAGCAGGGCGATATACAGCGATTTATAACGCAACGCGTCCCTCCAGCGCCCGCGTCAATGTTGCCTCGTCGGCGAACTCAAGATCGCTGCCGATGGGAAGTCCCCTCGCGATTCGCGTGACATTCATGGAAAGAGGTTTTAACAACTTGGCGAGATAGAGCGTTGTCGTTTCACCTTCGACATTCGGATTCAGCGCGAGAATGATTTCGGTGACGTCATCGTTCAGCCGGGAAAGGAGTTCCTTCACTTTCAGATCCTCCGGTCCGATGCCGTCAAGCGGCGAGAGCGCTCCGCCGAGCACATGATACAATCCGTTGAATTCATGGGTTTTTTCGACGGCGATGACATCGTTCGGTTCTTCCACCACGCAGATCACTTTTCTGTTCCGTTTCGGTCCGGAACAAATCGAGCATGGATCGGATTCCGTGATGTTGAAACAGATGGAACAGTACCGCACTTTGTCTTTGACGTCGATCAATGTTTTGGAGAATGCCACCACCTCTTCCCGCGGCATTTTCAACACATGCATGGCGAGCCGTTGAGCGGTCTTTCTGCCGATGCTGGGAAGGGAGGCGAACTCCTCAATCAGCTGCTCGATTGTTTCGGATGTAAAAATCAACCAAACATCTCCTGTTCTACTTCCTGAAAAATAATGTGACCGATGGTGATGTGGCCTTCCTGAATTCTCTGGGTGTCGTTTGAGGGGACGATAATCGCAAGGTCGCACAGCGGTTTCGCGCTGCCGCCGTCTTTTCCGAGAAATCCGATCGTGGTGATCTTCATGGATCGCGCCGTGGTGAATGCATTGTTGACGCTGGCGGAATTACCGCTGGTGGAGATACCGATCAGCACATCCCCTTCGTTGCCGAGCGCTTCTACGGAGCGGGAAAATACATTATCGTAACCGATATCATTTGCACCCGCCGTCAGAGTTGATGTATCGGTGGAAAGTGCGATCGCTGGAAGTCCCCGTCTCTTGATATCGGGAGAAAGACGTATGACAAATTCAGTTGCGAGATGCTGCGCATCGGCAGCGCTTCCGCCGTTGCCGCACAACATCACTTTCTTTTTTTTGTTGAATGCTTTGATAATCAGATCGATCGCTTTGGAAATATCCGCATTGCACTGTTCCGCAATTTTCAATTTCGTTTCAGCGCTCGCCTTCAATGAATCCTGAATGAACGATTGCCGATAGACTAATGTGAGAGGTAAATGAGCCATACGCGTGATTGGTAGTGAGACCGGAATCAGCACAGCCGTATTTCGGCAGTGCAGAACGGATAACCTTCTTGGCGGTTATCGTGATGAATGAATGGCATCCGCAAATTCTTTTATGATCCCTGCGCTGCCGTTTTTTTCCAGCACTGTGCCGGTGACGATAAAGGATGCACCGGCGCGGACTTTCTTTTGTGCTTCGGCGGGACTGTTCAATCCTCCTCCGACCATCAGCGGAAGCGAACAATGTTTTGCAATCGCACCGATCATCTCATCCGGAACCGATTGATCAGCTCCGCTTCCCGCTTCAAGATAGATCATTTTAAATCCGAGAATTTCGGCAGCCAGCGCATGCGCTACAGCGATATCCGGTTTATGTCTCGGCAGCGGACGAGTGTTGCTCATAAATTCCGCCGACGTAGTTTTGCCCGATTCCACAAGCATGTACGCGGTGGAGATTGTTTCCAGTCTTAACTTTTTCACTATCGGCGCTGCCATCACCTGACTTCCGATGAGATATTCGGGGTTTCTTCCGCTGAGCAGGGAAAGAAATAAAATGGCATCAGCTTCTTTGGAAATCTGCATCACGCCGCCGGGGAAAATCACCACCGGAACGTTCGTATGCTGTTTGATCGTCGTAATGCATTCATTGAAAGAGTCATCCACGATCAGACTGCCGCCGACGAGAAATGCATCGACGCCCGCGTCGGTTGCATCCGTGACGAACGCCGGAAGCGTACCGGCGCTGATCTTGTCCGGATCGATCAGGACGCAATACCCGGCACCTTTACGCGCCGCAACAGAACGAAGCGCTTCATAGACGGAATTCAATTCATCATTCCTTTCACCACGTCCGAAAAATTGGTCAATGTTTCATCCAGTTTGGCAACATCCTTGCCGCCCGCAGTGGCAAGATGCGGCTTTCCGCCTCCGCCGCCGTTCAGCTGCTTTGCCACGGCGCCGACGATCTTTCCGGCCTGGAGATTTTTCGCCGAAATGAGATCATCCGAAACGACGCAGACGAGAGCAACTTTATCGTCGATGACCGACGCGAGTAATCCGACACCGCTGCCGATTTTTGCACGGAGGGAATCGCCGAGCATTTTGAGAGCATCCATATCGTTGGCTGCGATGCGTGAGCTGATGATTTTGAAACTGTCCAGCGTATGAGCGGATTTAATCAGCCGGTCGATGTTGCCGCTGGCGGACGCTACCGCTTCACGCGCCTGAACGCGTTCAGCCGTTTTTTTCTTTTCGTTCAATTCAAGGATGAACCGTTCGAGATCGTTGAACCGGCTGCGCTGGTCCGAAAACTCCCTCTGCAGTTCCTCCGGATTGATGTCGGGAGGTATGTCGGGAATATCTTCCATCTTTCGGAGCGAGGTATCCAGACCAAGCACTTCTTCGCTGCTGAACGGAGATGCCTTTCCCGCCGCACTGTGCAGTGCCTGAATTTCGTCAATGATGTCATACGCGAACTCGATGCGCTCCCGGTACGTTTTATTTTGGAGCATGAGAAAGTCGTGAGCATATTGATGCGTCAGTGCTTCAATGCGGCGGACGCCGCTGGCGCTGCTCGATTCCGTTCTGATCTTGAAAAATCCGATCTCTTTCGTATTTTTCACGTGAATACCGCCGCAGAATTCTTTGCTGAATTCTCCGAACTGAACGACATTCACCCTGTCTCCGTATTTGTCGCCGAAAAACATCAGCGCGCCCATCTTCTTTGCATCGTCGAACGGAATATTGCGGTGATGCTGCAACGATATGTTGTCAACGATTGTTTGATTGACCAGCATCTCAATATCGGCAAGTTCTTCGGCGCTGACCTTTGCAAAATGGGCAAAGTCAAAACGCAAATGATCGCGGTCCACAAGCGAACCTGCCTGATGCACATGGGATCCAAGCACCTTTCTCAATGCTGCATGCATCAAATGAGTTGCCGTATGATTCCGCATAATAGCATGACGCCGTTTGGCATCCACTTTTGCGCGCACTTCGTGCCGGTTTGAATCGCCGGGGATTTCTTTTCCGAGGATATGAACGTGCACAGAACCGCTTTTCTGTGTATCAAGCACAGGAATGGATTTCCCGTCGATCACAATTTCTCCAGTGTCGCCGACCTGTCCGCCCGATTCCGCATAGAACGGGGTGGCATTCAGAATGAGAAGATTTTTCCGTGCGCTCAATATTGCACCGCTCGCGTCCGTCAGGTCGTAACCGAGAAACTGAAAATCCTTCTCAAATAAATCGGCTGGATATTGACGGGCTTGTTCTTTGCTCTGCAATGCAATCCGTTCGCTTTCGGGTAATTCCGTGCCGCCGTGCAGCTTCGATTCGCGCGAACGCACGCGCTGTTCTTCCATCAGCTGTACGAACGTCGTTGCATCGACGGTCATACCGCGCTCCGAACAGAGCAGCTGCGTCAGATCAAGAGGAAATCCGAACGTATCGAACAGTTTGAATGCCGCTTCGCCCGGAAATACTTTTGAACGCTTTAAATCTTCCGCGGTCTGTTCGAAAATTTCCAACCCGCGGTCAAGCGTTTGATTGAAACTTTCTTCCTCGCTTTTTATCACCCGCTCAATATGCTTTTGATGTTCTTTGATTTCAGGGAACACATCGCTCATCGTCTCGACCAATGTCTGCACAAGACGGTACATGAACGGTTCCCGTAAGTCGAGTTTTCGTCCCCACCGTGACGCTCTCCGGAGAATGCGCCTGAGCACGTACCCCCGTCCTTCGTTGGATGGAATTGCTCCGTCCGCGATGGCGAATGTGAGAGCGCGAATATGATCCGCAATGACACGCATTGCAACATCGGCGTCGGAATGACTCGCTTTATATTCTTTTCCGGACAGTTCGGTTATTTTTGACAGGAGGGGTGTAAAGACATCCGAATCATAATTGGACGGGAATCGTTTGAAGTCGGTTTTCATCGACTCCATTACTGCGCAGACGCGTTCGAATCCCATGCCGGTATCGACATGCTTTGCTGGGAGGTCCGTCAGCGAACCGTCGGCATTCCGGTTGTATTGAATGAAGACCAGATTCCAGATTTCGATCAGTTCCGGCGACCCCGCATTGACCATCGCCGCCGGTGCATCGCCTCTGCCGGTGAGATCAATATGAATTTCGGAACAAGGACCGCATGGTCCTGTATCTCCCATTTCCCAAAAATTTTCCTTGTCGCCGAACCGGAGAATCCGCGATGGATCGACGAATTGTTCCCAAATCTTCACTGCTTCGTCGTCGGATTTATAAACGGTGATCCACAGCCGTTCTTTCGGCATCTTCCACCGTTCGGTCAGGAGTTCCCACGCCCAGGCAATCGCTTCCTGCTTGTAATAGTCACCGAACGACCAATTGCCAAGCATTTCGAATAACGTATGGTGATAGGTATCCCTGCCGACTTCTTCAAGATCGTTATGCTTTCCGCTGACGCGGATGCATTTTTGTGTATCGGCTGCGCGGGTATAACTTCGTTTTCCCGTGCCGAGAAAGATCTCCTTAAATTGATTCATTCCGGCGTTGGTAAAGAGAAGCGTAGCATCTCCGTGAGGAATGACCGGGGCGCTTGGTACGATTGTATGTTGTTTGGATTTGAAAAAATCCAAAAAGGATTGTCTTATTTCACGTGACGTCATAATGTTCTTGTTAGTAAACGCGGGCAGTGCTGTTCCGGTTTCCGGATATGGATTGTGGAGCCGAGCAGTTATACCTCAACCTGCGTCATCAATTCGATTTCTTCCAAAATGCTTGTCACCTGAAGACATTTGACCAATTCTCCCGTGTACACGCACGATTTTCCGGCATTATGAACTTCCCATGTTCGTTCCTCTGCCGTCGGAAGATCGCAGCCAGTTGCCTTCATGATCTGATTGATGACCTCGTCAAATGTGTGGACTTCGTCATTAAAGAGAATCGCTTTCGCAGGCTGCTGCGTTTTGACCTCGTCAATGACCTCCTCATCTGTTTGTGTGGTATAGTCTGCCATAATTCAATTGATCAATAATTTGTACAAAATACGGAAAAAATGACGGTTCGGCAACACGATATCAGCCGAATTTGCCGATAAAATATGAGATTATTACCCCTTTCTTCTGCTCTGAATGATTCTGCCGCTGAATATCCAAGCAATCCAAGAGAACGCTTTCCGGCAAACATCACATGGCAAGAAAAAAACAATGCGGAATTCGTGTGGGCTGATAAGAACACAAAAAACCTTTCCAAGAAGATTTGAATACGTCAACATTTCAGTCTGCCGGATTCTTGCAGTGGTGATAAAGTCTGCGTATATTTAGCAAAATATATACCGTTCTCAATATTTTTCAAAGAAAGAAAAACGACAATGATCTTCGATTTGGATATGATAAAAAAGGTGTATGCCGGCTATGGATCAAAAGTGGCTTCGGCCCGATTGCTGGTAGGACGCCCGTTGACACTGACTGAAAAGATCCTCTACGCGCACTATTTTGAAAAACCGGTGAAAGCATCGGAGCGGGGAAAGAGCTATGTGGAATTCGCTCCAGACAGAGTAGCCATGCAGGATGCAACCGCTCAAATGGCATTGCTTCAGTTCATGTCCGCCGGACGAAAAACCGTGGCGGTGCCCTCCACCGTTCACTGCGATCATCTGATTCAGGCGGAAGTCGGATCGGCGAGCGATCTGCTTCGGGCAAACACCGATAACAAGGAAGTGTACAAATTCCTCGCAAGCGTTTCGAACAAATACGGAATCGGATTCTGGAAACCGGGTGCGGGAATTATCCATCAGGTTGTGCTTGAGAATTATGCATTCCCCGGCGGAATGATGATCGGCACGGACTCGCATACGCCGAACGCGGGCGGACTGGGAATGATCGCCATCGGTGTCGGCGGTGCGGATGCCGTGGATGTGATGGCGGGAATGGCATGGGAACTGAAATTCCCGAAAGTGATCGGCGTGCATTTGAAAGGAAAAATGAACGGCTGGACCTCCGCCAAAGATGTCATCCTGAAAGTTGCCGGCATCCTCACTGTGAAGGGAGGAACCGGAGCAATCGTCGAATATTTCGGCGAAGGCACAAAATCAATTTCGGCGACCGGAAAAGGAACCATCTGCAACATGGGTGCGGAAATCGGCGCGACAACTTCCGTCTTTCCGTACGATTCAAGAATGGGTGATTATCTGCGCTCCACAAAAAGAGAAGAAGTAGCTGTCCTTGCAGAGGCAATCGCCGAACATCTGCGGCCGGATCCGGAAATTCAGGCGAATCCGGGACAATATTACGACAGAGTGGTGGAAATTAATCTTGACGAACTTGAACCGCATATCAACGGTCCGTTCACACCGGATCTTGCCTGGCCGATTTCTCAATTTGCCGGCGCCGTCCGGGAAAAAGGGTATCCCGAAGAATTGAAAGTAGCGTTGATCGGAAGCTGCACAAATTCGTCGTATGAAGATATTGAACGCTCCACCTCGGTTGCCCGTCAGGCGCTCGCCAAAGGTTTGAAGGCAAAATCGGAATTCACGATCACGCCCGGCAGCGAGCAGATTCGGGCTACCATCGAACGGGACGGCCAGCTCAAGACGTTGACCGATGTCGGCGGACTGGTGCTCGCCAATGCCTGCGGTCCCTGTATCGGACAGTGGAAACGGCACGATGTTGCCATGGGCGAAAAAAATTCCATCATCACATCGTACAACAGAAATTTCACAGGAAGAAATGATGCGAATCCGGCCACGCACGCTTTCGTCGCGAGTCCCGAAATCGTAACGGCATTTGCGATTGCCGGACGGCTGACGTTTAATCCTCTGACGGATTATATCGAGAACGCGAAAGGGGAAAAAGTAATTCTTGAAGCACCGAAAGGAGACGAACTTCCAAAACGCGGATTCAAACCGGACGAAGAAGGATTTGTTGCACCGGCAAAGGATGGAACAAAAGTAACCGTTGCCGTCAGTCCGAAAAGCGACCGGCTGCAATTGCTGACGCCGTTCAAAAAATGGGAAGGTACCGATCTTGAAGAGCTGCGCATTCTTGTCAAAGTAAAAGGAAAATGCACCACCGACCATATTTCACCTGCAGGAAAATGGCTGAAGTACCGCGGACATCTCGATAACATTTCAAATAATATGTTTATCGGCGCCGTGAATGCATTTTCCGGCGAGGCAGGAAAAGGAAAAAATCTCGTTACGGGAGAAGTGAAGGAATATTCCGCAGTTGCGAGAGAGTACAAAGCACAGGGCATCGGCTGGGTGACGATCGGTGATGAGAATTACGGCGAGGGATCGTCGCGCGAACATGCGGCGATGGAACCGAGATTTCTCGGAGGCAGGGCGATTATCGTGAAAAGTTTTGCCCGCATCCATGAAACAAATCTGAAGAAGCAGGGAATGTTGGCACTGACGTTTAAGAATCCGGCCGACTACGATCTCATCCGGGAAGATGACGTCGTTGCGATCAGAGGTTTGACAACTTTCACTCCCGGTGTTCCGCTCATTCTGGAATTGAAGCACAACGACGGATCGTTCCATTCCGTCGAAGTGAATCATACCTTTAACGAAGGACAAATTGCCTGGTTTAAAGCCGGCAGTGCTCTTAATCTTATCGCAGAGCAGATGAGTTCGGTGCAGGTGAAAACGAAAC
>CAZQSI010000035.1:2053-5067 GCA_964596155.1 uncultured Chitinophagaceae bacterium | reverse complement strand
CGGCGAAAAAATCAAAGTCCGCAGCGAAGAAATCACCGAAACGGAAGCCGGTGAAGAAGAATGTTGCTGGGAAGAAGAAAAAGAGAACAGCTGCAAAGAAGAAATAGCCGGGAACGATTACCGGTCATTCTTGCGTTTACTATACTGTCAGTCATTTATCAATAATCTATAGGGAAAATATGCCATTCGATCCAGTGATGATCCAGCCGTTCCGTGACGAATTGTTAGAATTGGGTATTAAAGAATTATACACCGCTCAGGATGTCGATTCAACATTGAGCTCCAATAAAGGGACGCTTCTTGTCGTTATCAATTCCGTTTGCGGTTGTGCTGCAGGAAAGGCGCGGCCGGCAATTAAGAAAGCATTGCAGCATACGAACGTGCCGGATGCAAAAGTGAGCGTGTTTGCCGGTCAGGAGTTGGAAGCAACAGCGAGATTGCGGGAACAATGGCTGCAGGGAATTCCCCCTTCATCACCCTCGATTGCACTTTACAAAAATGATGAATTGGTGCATTTTATTCCGCGATTCAAAATAGAAGGACGCGTGGCGGATGAAATTGCGGCCGATCTTATCGCTGCATTCGACGAATTCTGCGCAAATAACGTAACGGCGTAAAGAAATTTTTTTCACGAAACAGAAAAGACCGCTCGAATTTCTGAGCGGTCTTTTCTATTTTAAAGCCGGTACCGACGTATTCATTCAGCGGGATTATTAATGAAAATCGTTCTGATTCTTTTCTCTCTGGTTCATCTCCTCCCGGCACAATCCTTCCGCATTGCGCGCCCGGTTCCGGATCATATTGCAGCTAACGGGTCGTATCTGTTCGGTGAACCGCAGTTCGGAAACAATTCGCTCGCTCACCGCGGGATTGATTATCTGTTTGTGTACGATACGGTGCGTTCCGTATCAGACGGAACAGTCATCACCGTCGGATATAATCCGTCTGATACCATCGGAGGATATGAGCCGGGCGGATGCGGTAATTATCTTTACGTCCAATCAATATGGAACGGAAAGAATATTTATTTATTGTACTGTCATTTGAAAAAACCGATAGCAGCCGTCGGAAACATTGTCACTGCCGGTCAGCCGCTCGCAGTTTCCGGTACAACGGGAAATTCCACCGGTCCTCACCTTCATCTTGAAATCAGAATCGGTTCGGCTTCTCCGAGTGCATTGCGGTCGCGGAGGAATCCCGAGCTTTGGACGGGGATGACCGGAACCGGGGCGATTTATGGACGGATACAGGGAGCGGCAAATAATACCAGAGTTGATATTTCTCCGGATCCTAAACCCCGGCCGCCGTATTCAACATTCAGTTATGGGTTGACGTATAACTTTAATGATCAGACAATCGGCAGCGACGATGTGTATCAGGAAAATTACGCGATCGGTGATGTGAAACCGGGAACGTACACGATCCGATCTTTGAATACTACATACGTAAGAACGGTGACGGTGAAGGCAGGTGAAGTGGTGAATGCCGATGCAACGGTTTCTTCATCCGTATCGCACGCGATTGTACCGAATGAAGTTGTGTTGGAACAAAACTTTCCGAATCCATTTAACCCGCAGACAACCATCAGCTATTCAATACCAACTGAAGGATATGTTTCGCTGATTGTGTATGATCTCCTTGGCATAGAACTATCAACCGTAGTCAGCGAAGTTCAATCATCAGGAATGTATACGTATCAATTTCCATCGTCCGAATCCTTCGGATCGAGCAACCGGAACGGGATTCCGAGCGGACTCTATTTTTACCGCTTGTCGCATCTTCGCATGGATGGCACTCAAACCGTAATTCAGAAAAAAATGCTTCTTGTAAAATAATATTCTATGAGCATTCCCAAAGTAAAAATATGCTGTATTGCGTCAGCGGATGAAGCTGCCCGCGCTGTTGCGGCAGGAGCGTCGGCAATCGGATTGGTCTCAGCAATGCCGAGCGGACCGGGAGCGATTTCCGAAGAATTAATTGCCGGCATCATTGTCACAGTGCCTTCAGGCATTGCAACGTTCCTTCTCACAAGCAGTCAGGATGCCGGGACGATTATTGCACAACAAAAAACAACCGGTGCAAATACATTGCAGCTGGTCGATGCGGTTTCAATGGATGTCTATGCAGAATTGAGAAAACAGCTACCGGGAACGGTAATTGTCCAGGTAATCCATGTTGTCGATGAAACAGCGCTGGAGGAAGCACTGGCGGTGGAACCATATGTGGACACAATTCTTCTTGATTCAGGCAATCCGAGATTAAAGATTAAGGAATTGGGCGGAACAGGACGCCGTCATGACTGGAATATCAGCCGCAACATCGTCGATGCCGTTTCAGTTCCTGTTTTTCTTGCCGGCGGATTACACGAAGGAAATGTGAAGGAGGCGATCGAGCGGGTCCGGCCGTACGGCTTGGACTTGTGCAGCGGCGTACGAACGAACGGTTCTCTCGATCAACGGAAACTCGAAGGATTTTTTCAGGCAATCCACCATTGATCTCAACGTCTCTTCACTTGTAACAGAAAAAATGTGCTGCTATTTCACCAGAGTGAGTTTCTTTGTCTCTCTGTACTCTCCGGCCCGCAGTTGATAATAATAAACGCCGCTTGGTGAGTTATTTCCCGACCAGTTAACAGAGTAATTTCCAGGATTCATCTGCCGCGAGACGAGAATTTCAATCTCCTTTCCAAGCAGATCGTAAATGGTCAAGGAAACAAATTCCGGTTTGGGGATCGTGAACGGAATGGAGGTCACCGGATTGAACGGATTGGGATAATTCTGGAGAAGCCGGTAACCGTTGGGATGCCGCGGAAAATTATCCGCAATACTGTTTGGTGAATTGGAAACATAGACACCGCCTCCCCGAGTCGGAACGGAGCCGGAAGTTTTGGCAGTATCAGCCAGTTGAATCTCGAACATGATATTATTTCCGGTTAACCAGGAAAACGAAATTGATTTGTCCCTGTGTTTAAACATACCGTTCTGATACTCCGCTCTTACTTCCTCCTTTTTCCA
>CAZQSI010000035.1:0-1953 GCA_964596155.1 uncultured Chitinophagaceae bacterium | reverse complement strand
GACAAAGAATAAAAAAGGTAATGAGTACATGTGTCATTCGCCGGGGCGTCATCGTAATGAAAATCTACGACCGTTGATTGAGGAAAATTTTCGTTTCTCACGACCTGACCGGGATGGAGCAATTGACGCTGAACGGTATCTGCAATCACGCGGCTGCCAAAATTCCACGTTTGTGCCGAAGAGGATGCAGTGCCGACATTGAATGAGGAATCATACATGCCGTAACCAGGGTGAGTGATGCCGGGAGTGAAAAACGGCGAAACGTGAGTCCTTGTTAGTGTAATCTGGGAATGCAAAAAAGTTGACAGCGGGAGGATAAGCAACATCAAAACTTTAACTGTGTTCATATCAACTCCATCAAATATATTGTGTGAGATTGATTTTACAGCAAAAGCAGATGCAATGATTTAAGGATACAGTGTGGGAATATAAATAAGACAAAATTGTCTGTCAATATTCAATAGTTACACTGTCAGCAGGATCAAGCAGGAAAGGGTAAAAGGGCTGAATTATTGCTAGAAATTGAACTGCATTCGCGCACCGATAATCGTCAATGAAACCGGCAGACCCGCTGCACCCCGTACATATTGGATATGAGGCGAAACATGCGACCATTTATTGATGTGATATCGGACAAAGCTTTCAATTGTCTTTTCGGTTTGCTGCGATCCGCTCACTGGTACGGATTCTCCATATGCCATTGCAAATGCAAGATTATGACCGGAGACCGACATTAGATATCTGCCGCCGCCACTCCATGCCGAAGAGATGCCGAACCGTCGTGCGACCGGGGATGAGTTGTGATTCACACGCCCAAACAACGTTACGTTCTCCGCAATGTTTTGATCGGCGCTCAATCCGAATCCGCCTGCATTCTTTACGGTCGGATGCAGATATCCGTAGATCCTGATATTGCCTTCATGTTCAGAATCGGGGAAAATCCTTACCGCTGCGCTTCCGATCTTCAGCAGTTGGTCAGCGATATAATCACCGGAGTTATCAACACTGGCGAAACCCATCTGGAGAGAAAAAAGGTGGAAGATGGAAGTCCGGAGATGGAGACCTGCCGAATTGCCGGAAACGGGAAGCGCCGCACTGTTTACAAATGTTCCATTGATAAACTGCGCAGTTTCGTCGTTTGCGACATTGTTGTTGTCAAAATAATTTGTCAGATCAATCTTCCCGGCTGTGACGGTCAACGCTTCCTGAAATGCCGTAAACTCCATCCACGCTTCGTTCACATACAACCGGTCGAGTCCGTCGGCATCCTGTGTTGAACCGGCATCTCCGTTCATCGGAGCAAAACTCGGAACAAAAGCCGCCGGACCGTTGCCGCCGATCGCTTCGATATCCATAAAGAGCACCGTCTGGCTTCCGATGGTTGTGTGTGCAAAAATGTTGACAGAACCGGTTGCCGATGTGAAAGAATTGGAAGACCGGGGATTCCACTGCAGGACGGAGGTAGCACCGCCGTTAAACCGGAGTTGTCCGGGGCGAGCGGTAATTGCGCGGAGCACGGCATCGACCCGTTTTCGCTTAGACCGCTGATCCTCCGGCAGGTTTTCATAATCCTCATTACCGGAGATAACCGCGAGCATTTCCTCAATGTTTGTTCCCTCGGCCAATCGAAGTTTCATCGACTGAAGGTCTTGGTCAACAGTGCGCATCGCTGCCCGGACAGAATCCAATTGCTGTTCAAGCGAGAGAACATTGAGAATCTTGGTCGTATCGACTACCTGACCCTGAAGGGAAAATGTAAAAAAGACGAAAGAAAAAAATAACGGAGTTATTCGGATTCGTAATGTCATTCGTTGCTCATGGCTGATAGATTTGAACGCAGTGTCATACTTCATAATATAACAAACAATCATGTTGAACGGAGCATTGCAGCAACGTTCCTTCTGGCAGAATGGGGTGTGGATTCACTTCTGCCGAGGCGGAAGAGCGTTTGAA
>CAZQSI010000034.1:0-29846 GCA_964596155.1 uncultured Chitinophagaceae bacterium | reverse complement strand
AACCTTTTCATCGCTTTCCTCACCTGCTCCTCGTCCATTCCAAAATAATGCCCCAGTTCGTGAAAAAGCACCTCGACGATTCTCCGTTCGATTTCCTGCTCATCCCTGCACACCGCTTCAATGTTTTTCTGAAAGAGAGATATTCTGTCCGGCACGGTGGCGCCCATGCCGTACCATTGTCCGCGCCGCGTCAGCGGAATTCCCTCATACAGCCCCAAAAGTGAATGCCGGCTCGCCCGCACGCTCCTCACCTGCTCATCCGAGGGATAATCGTCGATGACAATATAGACATTCTCTATTCTGTTGAGAAAATCATCCGGAAGCGATTCGTATGCTTCCCGTGCAATCTCTTCAAATCGTTCTCGAGTCATATGACGGTGTATTCATGAGATTGTTCGCATCACAGCTGCGGTAAGATACGAATTTTTATATTGTTCGTGCTAAAAGAGCCGTTCTACCCCCGCCGCCCATGACATTTTATGACAATTCCTGACCGTGGAACTACATCTTTAGTACCGATGAAACCGTTTACTGTTTTACGTGATTTGACATCCCACAATAACAACAGACATGGAGAAAAGTATGAAACAGACGTTAGTAATGATCGCCGCAATTGTTGTAACATTTCACATCGCTGCAGCACAAAGCACCGGATCAAAATTCACGAGCGAAGAACAACTGATTGTGTTTGCCTCGCAAAATTTAATGAAAGGATTAACATCGGGCAATTACGGAATCATGGAATCATCAATGAAGATTGCCGTACAGATGAAACAGCGGTATCCGAATGCCGACATGACGGAAATAACAACCCTCATCAATGAAATACGCCGTCATCATCCGTCCGGTTCGCTGAGATACAAAGCATATATTGCCCAGACGATGTGTGAACATCCTGAATTGTATTTGGCAGCAGCCGGCTATGACGGAACGGGTGCCCATGAATTCTTTCTCGCAGCATCAGAACGAATGCGTGCTCAGCTGCTGAGTGTCAATGCAGAGTAATCATCGAATTCTCATTCTCCTCCACCCCTCGCATCATCCGCAACAACCCGAAGTCGGTATGATTCGGGTTTATTATGTTATATCTGATCTCACCGTCATTCTTTTTCAGAATCGACTACAACAACATCACCGCCTGACACTTTGATGGCGGATTGACGATTGTTGAACGAAGTTGTTTAGGAAATGGCTGCGGAATTGACGATATTATTAAATATCAGAATAACAGGAGAAGGTTATGGCGCAAATTGCATTTCGAGGAGAGTCGGGAAAGAAATATTCATTCGCCATCCATCCGATGACGACGTTATTCAAACAGGTTGCCGCTGTGTATGTTATTACGCACCGCTCGACGGACGAAATGAATAAGGTGACTCACAAGCATATCTTTGTCGGTGAGACCGACAATCTCGGCAAACAGTTCGACGGATTGAAAGATCCATTCATCTCGCGGTACGATGCCAATTGCATCTGCATCCATCATGAAGAGGATAAAAAAATACGATTAAAGATCGAATCCGATCTCGTCGGCAATTATAATCCCCCCGGCAACAGCTAAAGCTCCGAATGAAGAATATTCTGTTCGACGTTTTTGTCAACCCCTTTAATAAGAATTGTTCCGGCCGGATACTGTTTTTTTATCTGATGATAGACCAGAACCAGTGAGAATTGATCTCCGCGGATGATGCTGAATTGTTTCTCCTTCAATTCCTTCCCGTTCACAAATGTCCTCGCATTATATTTTCCGTCCGGATTTTTGCTGCAGCGTAATTCGATTGTGTGTTGTTCTGACATACCGTGCTCCTCAATAATAGTGTAAGATACTATAAAATGAGGAGAAATATATGATAGAATTTGCGGGAAGTCAGCGGTTGGCGTAACCGGTAATGAAGTACATCATGGCCAAAGCGGCAAGTTTTGCCGTCCGGCCGTCGATATCATATTTCGGATTCATTTCCACGATGTCGATCAGTTTTGTTTTTCTTCGTTTACCTGCGAATAAGGCGGCGGTAAGAAATTCTTCCGGGGTCATGCCGGTCGGCAGCGATGCACTGACGCCGGGTGCATTGGCATTCTGAACGACGTCGATGTCAAAACTAACATAGAGCGCATCGTTAGAATTCGTCGCCAATTCGTAGGAAAGCTCCAGTATTTTTGTAATCCCGTCCTCTCGTACATCCCGAAGCGAAAAAATCGTCGCCCCTCTTTGCAGCAAGTCCGAATAATGATCCTTAGAATTGGCAAACGATTGAATGCCGACAGCAACGAGATTCATAGCATTCAACGGACTTTTCTGCATATCCAGCATTTGACGGAATGATGTTCCGCTGTTCCGTTTTGGGTTCGGTTTCCTGTAATCCAGATGCGTATCAATATTAATGACGCCGACGTTCTTTTTGTCTTTCGAAAAACCGACAAAGTTCGGATAGGCAATATCATGTCCGCCGCCGAGAACAATCGGTACGATGTCCGCTGTCACCAGCGCGTGAACGATCTCCGACAGTTTCTCATGTGTTTCTTCCAGCGTTTTGCCGGTTTTAATGTTTCCAAAATCAAAAATCGGAACGCCGGCAGGTGAATTTTCCTTCCCCATGACAAACGGTGTCCTGCGGTATAACTCATACCGGATTGCATCCGGTCCGCCTTTTGCACCGATACGCCCGCCGTTCCTCTTTACGCCTTCATCGGTCGGCACTCCGACGATGCCGATTCTGATCTCATGCGAAAAATTCTTTTCACCGTGAAGGACGATATCCCCCATACGCGGATCAGATTCGTCTCCGCGCGAAAACAGCAGTTTTTTATCCGGTTCGGCAAGATATTTAAAGATGGAACTCATAGGAATTAGTAAAGTTAGGAAAGTTCAAGCAAGAAGCAAGCGTCGAATTTTTATCAATGGAGCAGTTCCGACACCGAAGAAGTGCTTAAATATTCAACGGCGGTTTTTTCAGACTTTTTTATCTTCTCCTCTTGCCATCAATAAGAAATAATTGTATACTCGCAACAGCAACTAACCCACATATTTTTAACCACTATCTACAGGAGTTATAATGAACAAGCTATTCAAACAGATTGTCGTTGCTGTCATGGTCGCAACGATGGCGTTAATGTCAGTAGGATGCTACGGTTCGTTTAATCTTACAAAGAAGGTGTACAACTGGAACGGTTCGCTGGGAAATAAGTGGGTGGTAGAACTGGTGTTTCTTGCTTCCGCAGCCCTGCCGGTGTACGGCATTGCCGCTTTTGTCGATCTGTATATTCTTAACCTTGTAGAGTTCTGGACCGGTAAAAATCCGATGGCTTCAAACCTGACATCGACCGACGGAACCAATGTAGCATTCAACAGCGAAAAGAACCAGGTTGAAATCAGCTATGCGGGTAAGACCTTTGTTATTGTTCATGAGAACGGAAAATCGATGGCAAAAGATGCCGAAGGAAATATTCTTGCGATTGCTGAACAGAACGAAGACGGCAGCATGAATATTCTTGATGCCAATGGAAATGTCACAAATTCATTCAGCAGCAACGAAGTTGTTTCGATGATTGCAGGAAAATAATTTGCAGTCGATTCACTCCGCATTCAGCGGAAGAATACGGGGGAGAACTAATTCAGTTCTCCCCCTTTTTTTTATACACACAGTACATCATCATTCCCCATCCGCAAAGAAAGGACACACCTCCGACGGGCGTTATCATCACCGCCGAAGTACTGCCGGTAAGTGCCAAGAAATAGAGACTTCCGCTGAACAGAATGATTCCAGCGGTAAAGAATAGTCCTGCATATTTCATCATCGGGTTGCGGTCAATAAGAAGCGCCGTGAAAAGAATTCCAAAGGAATGATACATTTGATATCGCACGGCTGTTTCAAAGACGGCAAGCATTTCACTCGTCACCAGATGCTTTAATCCATGTGCGCCGAACGCACCCAATGCGACGCCGAGCAATGCAAACGCAGCACCGGAGAAAAGAAAATATGTTTTCATAGATTAACCTCTCCTGTTTCCGTCAGAGCATGCCGCTTTGTTTTCTTACCAGCCATTCGATGCCGAAGAGCAGGACGATGATGGAAAGGAACAGCGGCAGGTTCCATAATTCAAATTCACTGGAGCGCGTGCGCATACGTGGCTGAAAGTCACGGCTTTGTTCAATCTCTTTGACGATACGATCAAAGGATGCGGCGTCTGCATAGAGACCTCCGGATGCATCAGCAAGCTGCCTCAACAATCCTTTGTTCATCGTTGTTTCCGAGAATTCGATTGACTGTTCGCCGATATTTATTCTTCCCGTTGCGGTTCCTGCCGTGTCTCCGTTGTCCAAAGCGGCGGCGGCGTAGAGAAAATCCCCTTCCGGCAAACCGTCCAGAAATCCTTCGTATAATCCTGAGCCGAGCGGAGCCAGAGTTGCGTTGAACCGTTCGCCGGTTGATATCGATCTTAAAACGACGCTCACCTCCGCATTTTCAATCGGCTGGTAACTTTCATTGTACACCTGTCCTGTGAACGTGACGCGCTCTCCTGAGGCATAGAATTCTGAGGAAGGCTCTATCCGTAAAAAATCATCCTGCTCCCGCGTTGCAAGCCACCGGATGACCGACGAGAGCCACGTTCCGAACATACCTTTTGTTTCGTCTGAAGCAGCGGCAAGAATGTTCCACCGATACAGTCCGTAACCGAGCAGCGCCGCAGACTTCATGCTGCCGATGGTTCTGACAAGAAACAGCGGATACGGCAGACGGACATTTTGAATCGATACGGACAGCAGCTGCAGCGCCTCCGGTTTTGATGTAAACGTCTGAAGAGAATAAAAGACCGGAGGAAGCTTTTGCCAGAGTTCCCTGTTATCGTTCAGAAGAAGATGTGTGCGGGTGAGCGGCGAAGCGACAGGAAGTACTGATTGCTCATCGATCCGCTCAGAAGCAACGGAGAACGGAAGCAGCTGCTCCATCGACCGGAGTTTCTGCAAATCGAGCTCTCTTCCCGCGATAAAAAGAACCGGAACAGATCTCTCGGAAATTATTCGAACAATCGTCTGCATCGAAGCAGCGGATGACGACGGCGAAGGATATCCGATGAAAATAATTGCATCGGCTGTTCCGAGCGATGCCTGCAGACCGTTGCTGCCGCTCTGCTGCTTGAACTCACCTTCGGGAAGCTGATAGAACAGTCCGGCCAGAATGTTTGCATCCGCATTGAGTATCTGCATAACCGCACCGACATCCGGACTGACGGATCCTGCAACAACAACAACGTTCATTTTGCTTTTCAACACTTTTACAACGGCGGAGCGGACGTTGTTTTTTTCCGTCGTTTCACCGTCAGTTGTTCCGACAGAAACGGAAATTTTTTTTATCCCTTCCGACGAGGGGACGTAGGAAAAGTTGACGGAAAGTTCCTCGACTCCGTCACTTCCCGAAACAACAACCGTTTTCTGATCGATGATTTTTCCCTCTTCGGAAAGCATCACGGTCAGAGTCCTTTTCGACAAGCCGCTCACTTTCACAGACGCATCCACGGGAATCGCCGTTTTCACATAACCGATTGAATTCGTCAGCAGTTTGGAAACGGCAACATCCTTCTGATCGATAGTATCGCCGATGCCGACGGTGAAAATGGGAATTTTACTTTTCTCCGCAGCGTAGAGAGGATTCGTCCCGGCATTATAATTGCCGTCCGAAAGCAGAATAATACCGCGGAGATGCTCAATGGTGTTACCACTTGTCTGAAGTGCTTCGGAAATGTTAGTCGCACCGCCGGTGACAGTCAATGATTCCGGCATTATCTGTTCCGTTGACGACGAGAAGGAAAAATACCGAAGATCCATTGAAGCGGAGAGCTTTTGCAGGGATTTTCCGGTCAAAAGCGATTTGAGAGTTTTCTCTTTATTCCCCATTCGGTCTGACTGCGACATACTCAAAGAATTGTCCGCCAGTACAGCAACGACCGGCCGCTCTTCCGTTGTTGTGGTGATGCGAAAGAGAGGCTCACACACTGCAACCAAAATGCATGTTAACGCTGATCCTCTTAGCGCAATGAGCAACATGCGGCGCGCTGTTGTTACCTGAGGAACGGTATACTTGTACAGGAAATATGCTGCCGCAAACGAAATGAACGTTAAGATCAGAACCAGCGCCAGCGGAGTATGAAAGGAAAGGCTCACGATTCTTATTTCACCAGCATCATTCGTTTTGTCTCATTATAATCCGCCGTTTTCAGCTGATACAAATAAACGCCGCTGGATAAGGAAACTCCGGAAAATGGGACGGTATACACATTCGGCGGCTGTTGTTCGTTTACCAGCATTGCAACTTTTCTGCCGAGTATATCATACACCGTCAGTTCAACATGTCCGGCGCGCGGAAGTTCATAAACGATTGACGTCGATGGGTTGAACGGATTCGGAAAATTTTGCCGAAGAACATATTGAGACGGAAGAGAACCGGACGGCCGAATTCCTGTCGTTCCCGATGCCGCATCATACAGTTCCGCAGGAGCGGCAAACGGACTCGTCCGCGGAGATTTTGCCGCATCGACGGCTCGTATATAAAATTTGGGAACAGATCCGTTTTTCGGTATAACGGCTGAATATTTTCCGGAATGCGTTGATGTGTCGGTGATGACACTGAGTGTCATCGGAACCGATTGAAATGTGCTCCCGTTGTCATTGGTATAGAAGACACGGACGGAATCCTTATACACCGCAGCTTTGGAAACAACAAAGATGCCGATGGAATAATTACTGTCTTGTGTCAGCACAATTTCCGGATCCGTGCCGATCACCATGCCGTGATGGAGCAATGCATCGTAAGCGTTAATGATTCCCCAGCCGATCGAGTTATTCGGACTGGAGGAATTATTTGCCGTTGTCCGTAATGCGTCGCGCACCTGAACCGGCGTCAGTTCCGGACGAGCGGACAGAAGCATGGCGGCAACTCCGGCAACAAACGGCGTCGCCGCAGAAGTTCCTCCGAAACCCGAGGTATACGATCCGCTTGGAACGGCGGCATAGACAGAAACGCCCTGAGCCGAAACATCCGGTTTCATGCGGCCGTCGCTCGTTGGTCCGATGGAACTAAAGGAAGCAACGACGCCATTGCTTGCCACTGCTCCGATTGATAAGATACTGTCCGCATCAGCCGGAGAAATCATGTATTTCCACGAGCCGTTTGCTTCATTCCCCATTGCATTTACGACGACCACTCCTTTGCGCATCGCGATGGATGCTGCTTTTGTCGTCGTGGCGGTTTTACCATTCATATCCGCATAGGTATAACTTTTTTGTCCCGCATCGAATTCGCTGTAGCCGAGAGAACTGCTGACGATATCCGCACCCTGTGCCTCCATCCATTCAATGCCGGCAACCCAGTGATCTTCCTCAATGTTCGTTTCCGACGGGACGTATTCAGTTTTTCCCAAAATAAATTGAGCATTGAATGCCGGACTGACGAGCGTTCCTTCTTTGAATCCGCCCACTAGGGACATGACCGATGTGCCGTGTGAATCCTGATTGCCGCTGTCTCCGGTCTGGTTTGCCGTTACGCTGTCCTTTTGAATAAAATCATATTCCGCAATCACATTCAGTTTCTGCATCGACTCGTGCGTCTTCCATCGGAATCCGGTATCCAGCATTCCGACCAATACTCCTCTTCCGGAGATGCCGATATTGTGGACGGCAACGGCATTGATCAGTTTCATTTGTGTTTCCGAAAAGCCGTATGAAAATTTGTTCGATGTCTGTTTTGAAAATTGATACTGCTCGCTGCGCATGTCCGGCAGCGGATCTCTCTTCAATAGCACGACAGGTTCTATCGTTCGGACAAACGGCTGCGACATGATCCATTCTCGCTCGGAGTCCGAAGTGTAGACCGATACGGCATTGAGCCAGCGGGACGATTGAATAATTTCGAAACCGCGCTCGGTCAATTGTTGAATCATTGCATTCGACACCGGCAGATCCTCCGGACCAATTGTCTGCGATACTTTGGCTCTCCGTTTCATCGCTCGTTCGGAAATTCCTAATTGTGCCGCCAGATCAGCCTGCGTACGGTTGTCCGCCGCTGCGGAATAATCTTTGTGTGTAAAATAAATCCAGTTTTTTTGCTTGTGTTCCTGCGACAGCGAGATGCTCACACAGCAGATCGTTATCAAAATACTTATGGTTTTCATATCAATTATTGCCTCAAGTGTGAATGAAATATACATTAATGGCCGATTGATTTCAATGAGAGCCGCCATGAAGAAGAGGAAGCTTTTCCATGAATATTGTATCTTACAATAATTCAATTGTGTATATTATCATTGCAACTCACTGTCCGTTCAATATGGGAATCATCTCTTGTTCAAAAATATCGTTTCAAAGTTAAAAGGCATGTTCGGCGTACAATCGAACAGCGTACCTCCTCCGCCGTCCGCACCGAGGAAAGAAGCTCCAAAGCAGCCTCTCCGTTCACACAAAAAGTATCAGCAGGAAAAACCAAGCGGACATCATCATCCCCGGGATCAACGGAAAAAAGAAACTCGCGAAGAATACAGACTGAGACATGAACGGCAGGATCGGGAAAAAAAAGAGTCCGCGCCCGCAGAAGAATCCGCAGTTCCTCGTCAGAACCGCTCATCGGTTTCATGGGATCCATCCTCATTTAAAGTTCCGGTGGTTGACGGGAAAATCCGGTTTCATGACTTTGACCTGCCGCAGGAAATCATGCATGCTATCGCCGATCTGCGGTTTGAATACTGCACAGAGGTACAGGGACAAACCCTTCCCATTTCCATGCGGGGCGATGATGTGACGGCTCAGGCGCAGACAGGAACAGGAAAGACTGCCGCGTTTCTTATCACCATTTTTTCGCATATTCTCAGACATCCCGTTAAAGATCAAAAAAAGGGAACCCCGCGGGCATTAATACTTGCGCCGACACGGGAGTTGGTGATGCAGATTGAAAAAGACGCGCTTCTCCTCGGAAAATACACCGGATGCAGAGTGTTATCGCTGGTCGGAGGAATCGATTACAATAAGCAGATGCAAAACCTGAAACAGGAAACGGTTGATGTGGTGGTTGCAACACCGGGGCGTCTGATTGATTTTAAAAAACAAAAATACATCGATCTCGGCAAAACAGAAATTCTCGTCATCGACGAAGCGGACAGGATGCTCGATATGGGATTTATTCCCGCGGTGCGCAGCATCGTCCTCAGCACGCCGCAAAAATCCGAACGTCAGACAATGTTCTTCACCGCCACGATGAACAGCGAGGTGAAACGTCTCGCAGAATCCTGGACCCGTCAGGCGATTGAAGTTACCGTGACGCCCGATACCATGGCGGTATCAGCGATCGAGCAGATCACGTATATCACGACCAAAGAAGAAAAATTTAATCTTCTCTATAACCTGATGATGCAAAAACACCTTGAGCGCGTTCTGGTGTTTGTGAACAGACGGGATGTCGGCAGAGATTTGAAGGAACGTCTCGAAACGTACGGCGTGCCGTGCACATTGCTTTCGGGCGATGTCGATCAGCGACAGCGAATTAAACGGCTTGAAAATTTCCGCGAAGGAAAGGTACGCGTTCTGGTAGCGACGGATGTCGCTTCACGCGGACTGCATGTCGATGCAATTTCACATGTGATTAATTACAACCTGCCGCAGGATGCGGAAGAGTTTGTTCACCGGATCGGCAGAACGGGCAGAGCGGGCGCAACCGGCATCGCCATCAGTTTTGCCGACGAAGAGGATTCATACGAGATTCCGAAACTTGAAGAGTATATGAAGCGGACAATCGAGTGCATCTATCCCGATGAAACATTGCTTCAGCCGGTTCCCGAAGTCTATCAGCGGAAGGAAATCAAGCGCGATAAAAATACCCGCCGTCCTCCCAATCGTCGCCGCGGACCAAAGCGGCCGCCGAGAAAATCATCTTAGAAAAAAAATCCCCTTTTGTTCAGGGGATTTTTTTTTGCGGCATGTCATGATGTGGATTCAACGGCGCTTGCGTTTGCTGCTGCGGTTTCTTCCGCCGATGTCTGTTCCCGTGAAAAGAATGTATACATCGCCGGAATGACAAACAGAGTCAGCACAAGCGAGAAAAATACTCCGCCGATGACAACAATTCCCATCGATATTCTGCTCTTGGATCCACCCCCCAGCGCCAGCGCAATCGGAAGCGCTCCAAGCATCGTCGCCAACGACGTCATGAGAATCGGACGGAAACGTGATGACGCCGCATACTGAGCGGCTTCCATCAGCCTCATTCCTTTTTCCTTCTGCTGGTTCGCAAATTCAACAATTAGTATTCCGTTTTTTGTCACCAAGCCGATCAGCATGATAATGCCGATCTCGCTGAATATGTTTAATGTTTGCCCGGTCATCCAGAGTGATAACAGTGCCCCGGCCAGCGCCAGAGGAACGGTCAGCATAATCGTGAAGGGATCAATAAAACTTTCAAATTGTGCCGCAAGCACCAGATAGATCAGGATCAGCGCAAAGAAAAAAGCGAAGATAATGTTCGATGAACTTTCTGCATAATCACGCGAGGGACCGTCGAGTGCCGTCGTGAATGATTCATCCAAAATGCTTTGGGCAATACGATCCATTTCAGCAATGCCGTCTCCGATCGTTTTTCCCGGCGCGAGTCCGGCCGATACCGTCGCTGATTTAAACCTGTTGTAATGATAATATTGCGGCGGCGCGCTTTGTTCCTTCAGCACAACAAGATTATCAAGCTGGATCATTTCGCCTCGCGAATTTCTCACATAAAGCGATGTGAGATCGATCGGTTCATCCCGGTTGGAACGATCGACCTGGCCGATCACCTGATATTGGAATCCGTTCATTTCAAAATAAGAAAACCGTTGACCGCTGAATGCCAATTGCAGCGTCTGCGCAATATCCAAAACAGACACTCCCAGCGTCCGTGCACGGTCCCGGTCAATGGAAAGATCAAGCTGAGGTTTATTAAACTTCAGATTTACATCGGATGCAATAAACACCGGACTGGCGTTGACAGCATCCATAAATGACGGCAGGACTGTTCTTATTTTCTCGAAATTCTGATTCTGAAGAACATACTGTACCGGAAAACTTCTGCCTCCTCGTCCTGCAGAAATCGTCTGTTCCTGAAATACAAAAACCCTGGCATCCGTCATCGACCGAGTCTTGACGGAAAGATAATCGGCAATTTCCTGCTGCGAACGCTTTCGCGTCGAAGATTCCGTCAGCCGCAGACGAACAAATCCGGTATTCACTGCACCGGAACCCATAAATCCCGGCGCGGTGACGCTCAGCGCGATGGCTTTTTCGGGAACCGAATCCGCCACAAAGGAAACAACCCGGTCCATAAACTCATCCGTATATTCAAACGATGCACCTTCAGGGGCAGTGACGGAAAAACGGAGCAAATTTCTGTCATCCAGCGGAGCCAATTCAGATTGGAGTATTGAACCGAAGAGAGCAATCAAACCGAGCGATCCAATGATAATGACTGTCGCAATCCATCGATGCCTCATCACTCTGGCCAGAAGATTTTCATACAGAGTATTAATCCAGACAAAAAACGGTTCGGTCTTTTCGTAAAACCGACTGTGCGTGTGATTCTTGCGGATCAGTCGGGCATTCAGCATCGGTGTCAGCGAGAGCGACACAAATGCGGAGATCAAAACGGCGCCGGCAATCACAATGCCGAATTCACGGAATAAACGGCCGACAAACCCCTGTAAAAAAATCACCGGCAGAAATACCGCCGCGAGGGTGATGGAGGTTGAAATGACGGCAAAAAATATTTCCCGCGATCCGGTCAATGCCGCTTCCATCGGCTTCATGCCTGCTTCAACCTTCTTATAAATATTTTCCGTAACAACGATGCCGTCATCAACAACAAGTCCTGTTGCCAGAACAATCGCGAGCAGCGTCAGCACATTGATGGAAAATCCCATCAGATACATGATGAAAAAAGCACCGATAAGTGAAACGGGAATATCAACCAGCGGGCGAAAGGCAATCAGCCAGTCCCGAAAGAATAGATAAATAATGAGGATGACCAGGATAACCGCGATGATGATCGTTTCCTGGACCTCCGATACCGAACGCTGAATAAACAATGTATTGTCCAGCGCAATATCGAGGGAATAGTCGGAAGGAAGATCTTTTTTGATTTGTTCGAGCCGTTTATAAAATTCCTTTGCGATCTCAAGATAGTTGCTGCCCGGCTGAGGAACTATTGCCACGGCAACCATCGGTACGCCGGATTGCTTAAGAATCGTCTCTTCGTTTTCCGGCCCGAGATTGGCAAAACCGATGTCGCTGATGCGAACGATATTCGTCCCGTCCGATTTGACGATCAGATTATTAAAGTCGTCAACCGTTTTGAGTCTTCCCTTCGTGTTGACGATCAGTTCGGTCTGATTACCGGAAATTTTTCCCGACGGAAGTTCAACATTCTCCCGCGTCAGCGCACTTTTCACATCAAGCGCCGTCAATCCATATGCAATCAGCTTGGATGGATTCATCCAGATGCGCATGGCATACCGTTTCATCCCCCAGATCTGCGTGGTGCTGACGCCGGGAATCGTCTGCAAATTTTGAGCAATAACGTTTTCCGCAAAATCGGTCAACTCAAGCTGGTTTTTCGTATCGCTCCGGATCGTCATCGATATGATCGCGTCCGAATTTGCGTCGCTCTTCGTTACGACCGGAGGAGCATCGATATCCTGAGGAAGCTGCCGCTGTGCACCGGAAACTTTGTCGCGGACATCATTAGCAGCAGCTTCCAGATCGGTGTCGAGATTAAACTCCACCGTAATGCTGCTGATGCCCTGGCTGCTTGTGGAGGAAATGTTTCTTACTCCCGCAATGCCGTTGATCGCCTTCTCGAGCGGTTCGGTGATCTGCGTTTCCACCACATCCGCATTGGCGCCGGTATAACTTGTTCTGACGGAAATGACGGGAGGATCAATTGCGGGATATTCACGCACACCGAGAAATGATACGCTGATGGCTCCGAACAGAACAATCACCAGCGACATGACAATTGCCAAAACGGGACGTTTGATGCTGATCGAGGCTAAACTCATGGCTGCTGCACCGAAACCGTGACGGACATTCCGGGACGCAGCTGCATTATGCCGGTCGTAATGACCGTATCCCCCGCAGCAAGTCCATTGAGAATCTGAACCGTTGATGCCGTTCGAGTTCCCGTTGCGACCGGAATGGACACTGCCTTTCCATTTTTTACGACATAGACCGTTTGCCCTTTCAGCACCGGAATCACTGCTTGTGTCGGCACCATCAGCGCGTCGGTAATTTTTTTCAATTTCAATTCAATTTGAACGTAGGCGCCGGGAAGGATTTTTTCGGACCGGTTGTCACAGATGGCGCGAAGCTGCAGCGTTCTTGTGGCTGCATCAATCTTCGGTTCTATGGCATAGAGTTTTCCGGTAAATCGCTGACGTGTTTCATCGCTGTTGAAGTGAACGACATCGCCGACACTGACCTTGCCTGCGTACTTTTCAGGGATGGAAAAATCGACTTTTAATATGTTGATGTTCTGGATGGAGGCGATTTTTGTTGAAGGAGTCACATAACTTCCTTCGCTGACATATCGTAATCCGATGCGTCCGTCAAACGGTGCGCGGATTTCGCGCTTGCGAATTGAAGCGATGAGATGTTCGCGGTCGGCCTTCAGCGTGTTGACCTGGTTCACTGCGATGTCATATTGCTCTTTGCTGATGCCGCTCACTTC
This sequence comes from uncultured Chitinophagaceae bacterium, assembly GCA_964596155.1. Lineage (GTDB taxonomy): Bacteria > Bacteroidota > Ignavibacteria > UBA10030 > UBA8401 > UBA8401. The sequence continues at coordinate 16,113 of CAZQSI010000034.1, read as the reverse complement.
GAAGAGCTGCTTCTGCCGTTGCTGTTGTTCTTCGGACAACTGAATTTGAAGTTCGGTTTTTTTCAACTGTGCCTGAAGATCGTCATCATTGATCCTCAACAACAAGTCATTCTTCTCTACTTTCGCTCCTTCGCGAAACATAATTTCCTCAATCCGTCCCGCAACTTCGGCGGCCAGGTCAACCGATTCCGAGGCCAGCACTGTACCTGACGAACGGACGATATTATCGAGTTCCATTGGCGCCAAAACAACTCCATTAACATCCAACGTCATTGAGCGGGCGCCTGATTTCGGAACTTCGCGGGCGCTGGAATCACACGCATAAACTGTGAACATGGAGAGACTTACAAGGCCGTACAACAAATTATTCATCATAGAGAGATTCTTTATTAGCGTATACTGCATTATAGGACAACGGAAAGCGATATATGTTTAATATACCATATTTCTGTAACACTCTGAATTGAGAAAAATACTCCCGAATCGCACCGGAACGCAGACTGAATCTTCGTTGCATTGACCGCTTTCTTTCATTACTTTTCCCACAATAAAAAATGACAGGACCCGTCAAAATGAAATTATCCATTGTATTTCTCTTCTCTTCCATCTTCCTGTTCGGTCAATCGACCACCCCCTCAGATCATCGTGCCAGAGATTCGTATGATTGGGTAAAGCAAGGAATAGTTTATGAGATTTATCCTCGGGCGTTTTCCGCGGAGGGGACGTTTAACCGGATCACACAAAACATTCCCGAATTAAAAAAACTCGGTGTGACGATTCTCTGGTTCATGCCGATCCACCCGATTGGGGAGGAAAAAAGGAAGGGGACACTCGGATCTCCCTACTCCATCAAAGATTTCTACGGCATCAATCCGGAATTCGGTACGTTATCCGATTTCAAACGATTGGTGAACACCGCACACGATCACGAACTCAAAGTTATTATCGATCTGGTCGCAAATCACACGTCGTGGGACAGTAAAATGTTACGCCAACATCCGGAATGGTTTACCAAAGACTCCGCGGGTTCGTTTGTGTCACCCGTAGCGGACTGGTCCGACGTTGCTGATTTGAATTATGACAATCCCGCGCTTCGCCGCTACATGATCGAGATGATGAAATACTGGGTACGGGATGTGGGCATCGACGGATTCCGCTGTGATGTAGCAGAAATGGTTCCCGTTGAATTTTGGAACGATGCACGCGCGGCGCTCGATTCCATCAAACCGGTAATGATGTTGTCCGAAGGTCAGGATCCCGCACATCATCTGAAAGCATTCGATGCAACATATTCATGGAATTTCTACCATATGCTTGCTCCGGTCATCAGCGGAAAACAACCGGCATCTATGTTCGATTCATTGCTTATCAGCGAACGTACTTCTTATCCCTCCGGTTCTCTTCGGCTCCGCTTCAGCTCAAACCATGATGAAAATGCCTGGGATATGCCGGATATTGAAAAGTTCGGTCCGGACGGAGCAAAACTTGCATCGGTATTGGTCAATACCTACCCCGGCATTCCCCTGCTCTATAACGGGCAGGAAGCGGGAAACACCGAAAAACTCGGTTTGTTTGAAAAGCATGCGATCGACTGGACTAAAGACAAGACCTATCGGAATTTCTATACCAAATTGTTTTCGATCCGCAGAAAAAATCCTGCTCTCTCTGTCGGAACATTCGGCAACATCACCAATACTCTTCCCGACCGTGTCTATTCATTTGTCCGCACCGAAGGAACCAACACCGTTTTGACGGTGCTCAATTTTTCCGATTCAGAGGTTACAGTGACACTCGAAGTACCCGAAACCATTTCGTCGCAGAAGTTTACCAATGCATTCAGCGGGCGTCCTGTCGCTCGAAAAAGCGTCGAAACAATAACGCTGCAGCGTTTTGGATTTAAAATATTCACAACTGCAGATTGAAACGCACCAACATAAAACGTCTATGAAACAGGAACGGTTACTATCACTCGATGCATTCCGAGGATTTACCATCGCCGGAATGATTCTCGTCAACAATCCGGGATCATGGGGACATATTTATCCTCAGCTTGCCCACGCTTCGTGGCATGGCTGGACATTCACCGACTGGATTTTCCCCTTCTTTCTCTGGATTGTCGGTGTCGCAATGACCTTTTCTTTTTCTGTACGAAAACAGAAGGGGGATTCCGACAGTACGCTCATTCTAAATGTATTGAGAAGATCCGCGGTCATCTTTGCATTAGGTTTGTTCCTTGCCGGTTTTCCGTTCGGGTTACTTTGGGATCATCAGTTCAGTTTCTCCTCCATCAGAATTCCCGGAGTCTTGCAGAGAATTGCGGTCTGCTACCTCATCGCCTCCATAATCTATTTGAAAATGTCAATGCGCGGTCAAATTATTGCGATCGGCGTTTTATTTGTTTCGTACTGGATGATGATGTTTTATATTCCCGTGCCTGAATATGGTGCGGGATTGTTTGAAAAAGGGAGGAACTTTGCCGCATACATTGATTCACTGTTTCTTTCAGGACATATGTGGAGCGTCTCGAAGACGTGGGATCCGGAAGGAATCATTAGCACGATTCCGGCCATTGCTATGACACTCATCGGTTCCCTTACCGGTGATTATCTTCGGATGTCCGGTCACTCCAAGTCCGAAAAATCGATGTGGATGATTGTCTTCGGAGCAGCAATGCTGCTTATCGGAGCTTTTCTTGATATGTGGATGCCGATTAACAAAAGTCTTTGGACGGTATCGTACACCATCTTCATGTCGGGGTGGGCATTGAGCGTGTTCGGAATATTTTATTTTCTTATCGATGCGAAAGGAATACAACGGTGGGCGTATCCGTTTGTTGTGTACGGCATGAATGCCATTTTCGTGTTTGTGCTCTCCGGCGTGGCGGGAAGAGCTATGGGATTATGGAAGATAAACGTTCAGTTTAGCGATGGATCGTTTAAGGATGTTTCGTTAAAGACCATATTGACACAGAATCTTTTTGATCCGTTCTTTTCTCCGCTCAACGCCTCAATGATGCACGCCATTGTCTGGATCTGTGTGATGTATCTGATTGTCTGGGTGATGTATAAACGAAAATGGTTCGTGAAAGTATGAGCGGTGATTCGGACTATTCCGTATCCATCGCCAAAGCACAGGCGGCGGCGCTGCCGTTTGGAATGATCGCCGTAGCCGAATTTCTGTTGTTCGCGTCGCTCTGGGGTTTTGAATCAATCGCGGCAGCTAGCTCGCTGCTTCTACCCTGGTATTTCCTGCCGACGTTTTTTCTTGGAATCCTTCTGCATGAACTTATTCATGGATTCACCTGGATGTCGGCGGGACGTCTTTCGTTTCGTCAAATAAAGTTCGGTTTTCATTGGAAGTCCCTTACGCCGTACGCCCACTGTTTGGTTCCGCTCACCGTTCGTACGTACATTATCGGCACCGTTATGCCTGCGTTGGTGCTGGGATTTCTTCCGTTTTTGGTTGCTCTTGTGACAGGCAACGGCTGGATAGCATTGTTTGGAATTCTGTTTACGTTTGCCGCCGCCGGGGATTTTTTAATTATCTGGCTTCTTCGCTCGGTGCGGTGGAATCAAATGGTGAAAGATCATTCCACAAGGGTGGGATGCGTGATTGTCGATGATCCGATACTCCAGGATCTGCACTGAACTGCACATTTTTTAAAAAAACAACGCGCCTGAACGGCGCGTTGATCTACATCTCGACTGAAGTCCGATTATTTTCTGCTGTTCAGCTTTGAAAGCAAGCGTAATATTTCAATGTAAAGCCAGATAAGTGTTACCATCAGCCCGAACGCTGCATACCATTCCATAAACTTCGGTGCGCCGACCTCAGCCCCTTTTTCGATAAAATCGAAATCAAGAACAAGATTCAATGCTGCAATCACCACCACCACGAGACTGAATCCGATGCCGATCATGCCGTTGTCGTGAATGTACGGAATTCCGCCTCCGAAAAAGCTCATGATCCAGCCGACCAAATAAATCAATGCGATGCCTCCGGTAGCGGCAAAAACACCAAGCTTGAAGTTTTCCGTCGCTTTAATCACTCCGGATGTATATGCCACCAATAAACTGCCGGCCGTTCCAAACGTCAGAGCAACTGCTTGAATTACAATTCCTTCATACGAAGATTCCAGTATCGCCGAAATTCCTCCGAGAGCGAATCCTTCCAATACCGCGTATAGCGGAGCTGTGACCGGCGACCATTGTTTCTTGAACACCGTCACGATGGCGACGACCAATCCGCCGATGACGCCGACCATCATCCACAGCGTCAATGATTCCATGTTTTGTTCCAGAAATAAACTCCAAGTGTAGGCTGCTGATGCAATTAAGAGTAAAAGCATCATTCCGGTTTTGTTGACCGTGCCTTGCACCGTCATAGTCTCTGCATATCCCGTCACGCCTGCTTGCTGAAAGGTTTTATCGTTCAATGCAGGATTTGCTGTTCTCATCATAAATCATTTCTCCTTGAAGTTGTTTTGTTAGCGAAGCAACATCATTTTTTTTGTTTGTGTAAAATCTTTTGATTGAAGCCTGTACAGATACAGTCCGGAAGCAACATCTTCATCAGCTTCGTTGCGTCCATCCCATGTAAACGAATGATTCCCTGCTGGAAGTTCCGCATTGAACAATGTCCGAATCAGCGACCCCTTGCTGTCAAAAATGGCAATTGATACATGACCAACGGCGGCAAGGGTAAAACTGATCTTCGTTTCCGGGTTGAATGGATTCGGGTAATTAGACGCAAGTTCGTATCCCAATGTTCGCGATTCTTGCCCGGCCATAAACCCGGTCGGATTGAGCGAATATATATAGACGGAATCTCCGATACTGTATCCGGTCGATGGGGAAAGAAATCGGAACCGGTTAATTCTTCGCCCGATACCGATCGGTTTCCATGTATCTCCCCCGTCCGTCGTCTGATACATCGGATTGGAACTGTTACCGCCGAGCCAACCGACCGAATCGGAAATAAATCCCATTCCCTGAACAAAGTAATAACTATTGCTGAAGAGTTTTTCGTTCCAGGTGTTTCCTCCGTCCGTTGTCTTTAGAAAATAAATCGGAGAAAGGGAATTTCTTTGCAGAGAGGCGTATCCGGTGTTGCGTGATGGAAACGAAACTTTCCAGAGCCATTCACCCGTGCGGGTTGTCGTAATCTTTTTTTCCCATGTTTCGCCTCCGTCCGTTGTCATCAAAACAACACCGCTCGAATTGGCATGGTCCGTATTAGTCAGTCCAACGCACACACCGGTATCTTTGCTGAAAAAGTAGACATCAATCAATCCGCCGGCATATTCGTTCATATCTTTTGCAGACCAGGTTTTTCCCCGGTCGGTGGTACGATAAAACCACGCCGGTCCGCGTACGCGTCCCACGGCATTGATAACGGAATCATCCAGAATATGCATCCCGCAGAATCCTCGTTTTATTGTGCTGCTGGAAAGTTGATGCTCCGGCATCCAGTTCGTGCCGGCATTGGTTGTTTTATAAAGAATGACCGTGTCCTTCGAACTGGTATTGTTCGGATCACCCCAACCCAGCGCACCGGCAAATCCGTTCAGCGTATCAAAAAATCCGATTGATCTCCAATGAGTATTGTTCGACTTATCGATGACCTTCGTCCAACTCATTCCTCCGTTTGTAGTTCTGTGGATTTGCCCGATTCCGTTGGCAATCCATCCCACACTCGGATTAAGAAAAAAACCGTCGTTATTTCTGGACGAAGGCGATGGGGTGAAATTCGTTTTGCTCCATATGCCGACAGCTTGCGAATAGTGAATGGAGACAATGATCAAGAGAAGAAATACGGTTTTTTTTATCACAGCAAAATCCTATAACGGTAAAAAGAAACGGATGCGATAACGAGCTATAGAGTAGCAAAAAATAGACTTGGATTCAATACGGTATGACGTCTATTCGGTAAACGGTAGTTCGGTCAATCGGAAATATCCGCTTGATCCGCCGGCGATAAGAAAATAGTCCGGAAAGCAGGTACATTTTTGACTTTCGTCTCTGTTTGAAGTACCTTGGTACAGAACACAACGACAGGAACAATGCCGAAACACGTACGCCTCATTCTGATAACTCTCGTTCTCATTGCACTGCAAACCACGATCGTCAGCTTTACATCCATCGCAAATATCATTCCCGATGTAATGTTGATTTGGATTGTGTATCTGGCAATCACCCGGGGACAAATACCGGCGACGGTGTACGGCTTTGCCATTGGTTTGATGCTCGATCTGATCAGCGGTCAGTTTTTGGGATTATCCGCGTTGTCCAAAACCGTTGCGGGTTTTCTCGCGGGATATTTTTTCCACGAAAATAAAACCGATATCAATCTGGCAAATTATCAATTCCTCTTTTTTGTTTCTGCCGCATCGTTCGCACATAACCTTATATATTTTACAATCTTTACGCAGGGCAGTGAAGTCGATTTGTTCACTGCCATATTTCGTTTTGGCCTGTTTTCTACGATTTACACAACGTTTGTTGCGCTCATTCCGATGTTTGTGCATGCCCGAAAACCGATGCTGAGATGAAGGCATCCCGGTGAATGCGTTGAACCGTTGGTGCAGGAATTGCATAAATATTTTTTCAATAACGAAGCAAGATTATGACAGATGAATTTGGTTCGGCGGAACGCCGGCTCGTCATACGAATAGTTCTGATCGGAGGCTTCCTGCTTCTGCTCGGAAGACTGTTCCAGCTTCAATATGTGCATGGAGAACTGTACGGAAAAGAAGCGGAAGAGAATTCAATCCGCAATGTTCCCAAAGTGGCCATCCGCGGATATGTGTACGACCGGAAGGGAAAATTGCTGATCGACAACCGCCCCTCCTACACGGTCATGCTGACGCCGATCGACTTTGATAAAAAACAGCTGCCGCTTCTTTCATCTATTTTGTCCATGCCGCAGGAATCCGTCCACGAAAAGATCAACCGGGGACGAAAGTATAATGCATTCATTCCTACACGCATCAAAAGGGATATTTCGTTCGCCGAATTATCGATGCTTGAAGAACATCGCGAAAAATTATACGGCGTTGAGATTCAAATGGAGTCGAAACGATTTTATCCCACAAGCGTCAAGGGAAGTCATCTGTTCGGATATGCAAAGGAAATCTCGGATGCCCAGCTTGAAAAACAAAAAAGCGAATATCAGCCCGGAGACATCATCGGCAGCACCGGCATAGAAGCAAAGTATGAACAGTATCTCAGAGGCGTGAAGGGATATGAGTTTATTTCCCAAAACGCAAAAGGTCAGATCATCGGAAATTTTGACAACGGCAAACATGATATTCCGCCCATCGACGGATTGGACCTTCGTCTTGCAATTGACGGCGACGTTCAGGCTATGGCGGAATCGTTAATGGCGGATAAGCGCGGCGCGGTCGTGGCAATAGATCCGCGCAACGGCGGTATCATTGCGCTTGTCAGCAAACCGGACTACGATCTTTCGATCTTCAGCGGTACCACCCCGCCCGAGGAATGGAAGGCGCTGAATGTCGACGAGGGAATTCCGCTCTATAACAGAGCAACATTAACACGGTATCCGCCCGGCTCCACGTTTAAAATGCTGCTGGCATTGGTCGGACTGAACGATAACATTATTGACGAAAACTGGAAAGTCACCTGCACCGGTGTGTTCCGCTACGGCAATAAAATATTTAAATGCGAACATGTGCATGGTTCCGTTAACGTCATTGATGCTATCCATCGCTCGTGCAATATCTTTTTTTATCAATTAATGCTGAAGGTCGGTTTGGATGACTGGAGCGATATGGGGAAAAAATTCGGTTTCGGCAGTCAGACCAAAGTTGATATCACCGAAGAAAATTCCGGATTAATGCCCGATAGAAATTATTATGACCGGATACACGGGAAGGGAAAGTGGACGCAGGGGTATTTGATCAGTTTGGGTATCGGTCAGGGAGAAGTCGGCGTCACTCCACTGCAGATGGCAAATTATGCGGCGATCTTGGCTAACAAAGGGACCTATTACCAGCCGCATGCAGTCAACACGATTATCAACAAACGGACGAAACATGTCGATACCGTCTCGTATGAAAGACGCGAAATTAAACTTACCGAAAAGACGTGGACTCTCGTTCGCGAAGGAATGAGACGTGTTGTGATGGAGCCGGGAGGCACCGGCAGAGCCGCGCGGGTGCCCGGCATCACCGTGGCGGGAAAAACCGGAACAGCTCAAAATCCTCATGGAAAATCGCATGCATGGTTTATGGGGTTTGCTCCGTTTGATGATCCGAAAATTGCAATCTGCGTTATGGTGGAAAATGTCGGATACGGCGGTGCATTTGCCGCACCCATTGCAGGTTTTTGCATGGAAGAATTTTTTTACGGAGAAATTATCCGGTATGGAAAAATGCCGATACCTGTTGAACCAAATCCTCCCGATGAAGAATCGGTGGCGGTCAATTAGTCCAGCGGCGGTAATAATTATATATCAGCGATATGAATTCATTTTTTAAGGAATATTTTGATCGAACGATTTTCTTCAGCGTACTGGCGCTCGCGGGAATCGGACTCCTGTCGATCTACAGTGCTACGTCCGATGCATACGAAGGCAGAGATTTTTACCGGCAGTTAATGTGGTTTGGTGTCGGATTCTTTTCCATGCTGACGATGATTGTGGTGCCGCTTCGATGGCTTCAACGAAATGCAATCCGCATTTTTTTCGCTTCCCTTGTGTTTCTTCTGCTTGTGCTTTTGATAGGAAAAAGAGTGTATGGCTCTCAAAGCTGGCTCGGATTCGGCGGATTGGGAATCCAGCCATCCGAATTCGTAAAAATCACCACCATGCTGGCACTCGCAGCTTTTTTAAGCCGCGGCGATGTTAAGGCAACCGATCTGAAAGACCTTGTCAAAGCAAGTGCGCTTGTTGCTCTTCCGATCGGGCTGATTATGTTACAGCCCGATTTCGGAACGTCGCTGACATATCTAGCGATGTTTATCCCTGTCATTTACTGGGCCGGCGCATCTAAGTTTCTCATCATCATTATTGTCGCACCGGCGTTCGTGGCCGCCGCATCGATTTTCGGAACAACACCATTTCTTCTCGTTTTGCTGCTGCTCGGAATCGGATTGTATCTGCTTCGCGAAGAGAATAGATTTTTCGCAACGCTGGTGTTCGGTGCAAACGTCGTGGTGGGATTCCTCGTCCAGATTGTTTATGACAAACTTCCGTTATACCAGCAAAAGCGAATAGCATCGTTTCTTGATCCCAATAACGATCCGTTGGGTGCCGGATATAATGTTATTCAGGCAAAAGTGGCAATCGGTTCGGGAGGATTATGGGGAAAAGGATATATGAGAGGAACTCAGACGCAATTGAGTTTTATCCCGAAACAGTGGACAGATTTTATTTTCTGCGTTCCGGGGGAAGAATTCGGATTTCTCGGAGCTGTGGTCGTACTCAGTTTGTTTGCGCTATTGATGTTTCATGCTGTTCGGCTTGCCGCCATTGCAAAAAACAAGTTTGGTTCTCTTCTCGCTATTGGTTTCTGTTCGTTGTTTGCATTTCATGTGTTTGTTAACATCGGCATGTCCGTCGGCCTAATGCCCGTCATTGGTATTCCGCTCCCCTTTCTCAGTTACGGAGGCTCATCGCTTGTCTCGTACATGATGATGGCCGGCTTGCTGATGAACGTCTATGCAAACCGCAAAGAGTACTAATGTGATGTTCCACGTCACATTGCAGCACTACGCTCAATTCAGCGGTTGACGCTGACCCGCCAAATTCTTATTTTCACACATCAGAAAAAACCATATGAGAATTTCTCTTTTTGCTGTGTGTATTATCGTGGCTCTTTCCGGATGCGTGGATGATAAACTTGTCGCCATCACGGACGGAAGTATTTATTCTAAATTAAGTGTACGGTATGACAAGACGACCGACCTAACGTATGCAACAGCGGAATTTTGGAGCGAGTCACCCAGCGGGAAACGTCTCATCTTCAACGGAAATGCCACACTGACCTTTCAGGATTACCGTATGGATTACCGCAGCGCAGATTATACGTATTACAAAGAGCTGTTGACATTCTACAGTGCTTATACCTTTAAATTCGTCGATGTGAATAACAAAACATTTATCAACACCGTCTCGATCAATCCCATAGATTTTTCTCCGTCTCAAGTGACGGATACTGTTGACAGCGAGCAACCGTTAACCATTGCGTGGACAGGACCGTCGGTGGGAAATTTGGAAAATGTATCTCTGCGCATTGAAGGGTTCACCGCCACACAGGATACTGCCGGGAAAACCAGCATTACATTTTCAAAGGAAAGTTTTGCACAACTTTCCGCATTTAAAAACAAAACTGTCACCATGCGCCTGGAACGATCAAAGTCGCCGGGATTGTCGATGGATCTCGGTGGCGGCGGTATCATCACACTGCAGTATGTCTCTTCCGTGCGGAACGTCTATTTGCGGTAAACCTTGAAAGCAGGTTGAACGTCCGTTTACCAGAACCGTGTTTCTCCGAGCTTCTGACCCCAGCAGGATTCTTTGGCTATTCCTTTTAAAGCTGCAGCCTCGAGCATTTTTACCGGCGGTTCTTCCATCGGCTCATCCGTCATCGCGAATGTTCCCCAGTGAATCCCAATCATTTTTTTTCCCTTCAAATCCAGCATCGTTTGCACGGCTTCTTCGGGATTCATATGAACCGGCTTCATGAGTGACCGCGGTTCATATGCTCCGATAGGAATCAACGCGAGATCAAACGGACCGAATCGTTCTCCGATATTGGAAAAGTGTCCGCAATATCCGGAGTCGCCGGCAAAGTAAAATCGTTTCTTTCCGAGCACCGTCCATGAGCTCCAGAGTGTCTGATTCCGGTCGTTCAGCCAACGTCCTGAAAAATGCTGTGCCGGCGTGCAGATGATCTTTAAACCGTTCACCGTAATCCCATCCCACCAATCGAGTTCTTCCACATTGCGGATTCCCCGTTCTTCAAACCAATCTCTCACTCGGAGCGGCACGATGAATTTAATATTCGGATTGAGATCAACAAGTTTTTCGACGGTAGATTCGTCGAGATGGTCGTAATGATTATGCGAAATCAGAACAAAGTCGATCGGCGGGAGCTTGCTCATGCTCATCCCGGGATCAGAAATTCGGGGCGTGCCGGCCCAGCGAAACGGACCGACTCGATCGGACCAGACGGGATCGGTGAGAAATGTCGATCCCTCCATCTGAACCAGTACCGTTGCATGTCCGATCCATGTTGCCGTGTACGATCGTTTTTCCTGTAAAAAAGATCCGTCATTATATTCTCTCGGAATATCAATTTTTTCCGCAGATGAAAATGCAGCTGGAATTTTTTTGAGAATCCACGGAGCCATTTCGGTAAAACCCGCTTCGGCAAAATCAGGATCGGTGTTGATGAATCCGTTTTCACCGTGATGTGAAGGTAATACGGGGCGATCCTGCAGTGATGCGGCAAGAGAAGGCAGCATCAGGGGGGTTAGAATGATTTTTTTGATTACTGTGCGGCGGTCCATGATTATCAGTATACAATTAAATGAACGAAGGTCAAGACGAATCGCGGGAACGATTGCAGCCACTTCCTCAACGAAAATCCAGGAATATTGTTTCGCCCCGAAAAGTATTGAAATCCCGATGTTTATTCTCTATTCTGGTGATGTGTGAATCCTTTCAGCGTCGAGTTGCATCCTAATTATGACTACGTCCGGCCAAATGTACAGTGACAACGAACTCATCGCCAAAGTAAAAAAAGGCGATGAACGGGCGTTCAATCAATTGGTGCAGCGATATGAACAAACCGTCTGGGGTTTTGCCTTTAAATTATGCCGTAACAAGGAAAAAGCCGACGCATCATTTCAGGATACATTTATTAATGTTTACAGGAAAATAGGTCAATTTGACTCCCGATCAAAATTTTCAACTTGGCTGTATTCGATTGTTGCAAACAATTGTCTGATGCACCGTCGAAAAAGGAAGATGGAAACTCTTCTGGAATCACTCGATGAAACACCCAATGGTGATGAGAAGAACCGCCGTCAGCTGTCGCAATGGGATGATACACCGCTTGAATCACTCATGAACAAAGAACTTCGTCATCAGATGGATGCGGCAATTCAAAAGCTTCCGGACGAATACAAAGCCGTATTTGTTCTCAGGGATCTGGAAGAACGAACGACGGAGGAAACAGCAGCGATTCTTAAATTATCCGTGCCTGCCGTTAAGTCTCGTTTGCGGCGATCCAGAATTTTTCTCCGGCACGCATTACACACAACAATGAAACAATGAAACATATTCATTTCCATACCCTTTCGTGCGCCCGAGTGTACGAACATCTGTGCGAAAATCTCGATTCGAAACTTGATTCTGAATCGTGCCGCAGAATTAAAGCGCATATGAAGGAATGCTCTGATTGTTCGGCATTACTCGATTCATTGAAAAAAACCGTCTATTTATACAAACAATATCCCTCGCCGTCACTGACCTCTCAGACGCGGAAGAAGCTGTTTGCCGTCATCCAGCTTGAACGAAGAAAAAAATAAAAAAAGCGTGAATCTTTTTCCTTTTCACCGCATCATATGTATGGATCAGCATTTGAGACTGATCAATCATAACATAAGGAGTGAACATGAAAGAAAATATTGGAACCATTGAACGGCCCATTAGAATCATTCTTGGAGTATTTATTACTTCGCTCGCCTTTTGGGGTCCCGAAACTCCCTGGGCATTTGCAGGATTGATTTTTGTCATTACCGGATTTATTCGGTATTGTCCCATCTGGCACAGCATGGGGATCAACACCAGCAAAAAAGTTATCGAAACCGACAAAATTAAATAATTTGACAGGAATTGCCATGACAGAGTCATTAACGAAAGAAACATTCTTAAACAAAGTATTCGACTACGAAAAACATCAGGAGTGGACGTATAATGGTGAGATTCCCGCAGTCATCGATTTTTGGGCTCCTTGGTGCGGTCCCTGTAAATTTCTCGGACCCATTATTGATGAACTTTCCGAAGAAATGAAAGGAACGGTTCAGTTTTATAAAGTCAATACGGATGATGAACAAGAGCTGGCTTCGGCATTCGGCATTCGGTCCATCCCTTCGCTGCTCTTCATTCCGAAGACGGGCAAACCGATGATGGCTGCCGGAGCATTGCCGAAGAACGAGCTGGTAAAAGTAATTAATGAGAATCTCTTGCAGCACACTGAGGAGAAGGTATGACGCACGGCGTTCGGCGTGTTCTCTTTGTGCTTTTGATTCCCGCGCTTCTGTTGTTGTTCCTTGCGTGGCAGTTCGCTGCTCAGCCGCAATCTTCATTGATTTCCGTTCAGGAAACTAAGTCGCTCCTTGCATCCGACAGCACCGTATTACTGCTGGATGTTCGTACGCCGGGCGAACATGAAACGGAGCGGATCGATAACACTCCGCTTATTCCTCTTCAATCTCTTGAAGGCAGAATGGAAGAATTGGAACAATACCGCGGCTCGATGATCATAGTATATTGCCGCTCGGGAAACCGCAGCGGAACTGCTGCTGCCATGCTTCGAGAAAGCGGGTATAATGCCGTCAATATGACGGGTGGAATCATTCGCTGGAAATCCGAAGGATTTCCGGTTCTTCGAGGAACATCACAATGACAACTGAGCAAATTATTCTGTACGGAATACTTGCGATATTTGGTTTTTTTTATGTCAGAAAGCAATTGCTGGCAAGAGGACTCAAGCACTATACATCGCATGAAGTAAAAGAAAAAGTCTCTTCCGGCAGTATTCTGCTTGACGTACGATCTTCCGGAGAACGAGCGATGAGCTCAATTCCATCCTCCATTCACATCCCCCTTCATGAATTGTCGGGGAGGATCAAGGAACTTGAGCGATATCGCGGAAAAGAAATTATCTGCTATTGTGCAAGCGGCAACAGAAGCGTCAGCGCCGGAATAAAGTTAAAGAAAGCGGGATTCGCCGTCGGGAATCTTAAAGGAGGAATCGTTTCGTGGAATTTTTAAAACAACTCACTGTGTGGCAGAAAAGGATTCTCGCCTCTTTCGTCGGAGGCATAGCCGGATTTGCGTATTATTATTATATCGGCTGCGTCAGCGGGACTTGTGCAATCACAAGCGATCCGTATATTTCCACCGGATACGGAATGCTCATTGCAGCATTGCTTATTAACGACACATCAAAGAAAAAAGAAAACAGAAATGGAAACGAACATTCAACAGCCAGTAAAGAAATATAAGTCATTCTCGTATCGGACAAATATCGAATGGAAATCGGATCGTCAGGGAACGTTGCATTCGGAAGGGAAACCAGCCATTGATGTCTCCAGTCCTCCGGAATTCAAAGGCATTCCCGGCGTGTGGACACCCGAAGATCTTTTTGTCGCGTCGCTCGAAATTTGTCAAATGTCAACCTTTCTCTCGTTCAGCGGACGAAAAGGAATGCCGCTTAAATCATACACAAGCAGCGCCGAAGGCATATTAGAGCATGACAACGGGAAGTATCGGTTCACCAAGATTGTCATCCTGCCCACAATTGTTGTAGACCAAAGCTGGACAAAAGAACAGGTCGAAGAGGTTGTTCATACCGCCCACGACAATTGCTTAATCGGAAATTCAATCACCTCCGCCGTTGAAGTGCGGCCGGAAATAATTTTTCAATAAGGAGGCGGCAATGAAGTACGGATTCTCAAAATCTGTGGCTTATTCGTTTGATGAGGCCATCATGCGCGCCACGGAAGAATTGAAGAAAGAAGGATTCGGTGTTCTGACGACAATCGATGTTAAGGAAACGTTGAAGACCAAGATTGATGTTGATTTTTCACGGTACACCATCCTCGGAGCATGCAATCCCCACTTCGCCCATCGGGCGCTTCAGGCGGAACAGGAGATTGGTTTATTGCTTCCTTGTAATGTTATTGTCTATGAAAAAGAAGGAACAGCGCACGTTTCTGTCTTCGACCCGCAGATAATGGAATCGGTGATTGAAAATCCCGGTATGACGCCGATAGCAGCAGACGTCAGAGAGCGTTTGCTTCGAGTATTTGAATCAATCTGATCCAATCGTAATCATCACCACCTAAAATATCATATGAGAATTCAGCAAATTCGTTCAACGGACGGAACGGGAACCTTATCATACTTCATTATTGATGAGTCATCAAACCAAGCCGCTATTATCGATCCCAACATCGAAGATATTGAAACCCTAAGTTCCGCTATCAAAGAACAGCGTCTCGTGCCGGACTATGTTATAGATACTCATACACATGTGGATCATATTTCCGCCGCAGAAGAACTTAAAACACGGTTTGGTACAAAAACCGTCATGCACGAGAAGACAAAAAACAAATGGAAGATTGTTGATCAGGGAGATGCATTCGGCATCGGCGATATTCTTCGTGCAAATGCAAAAAATGAAGTCGATCTGTATGTGAATGACGGGGATACGTTGACGCTGGGATCATCTGTTTTAACGATGTTATTCACCCCGGGACATTCCGATAATCACATCACGGTGCTTGCCGACGGCAATCTTTTCACCGGCGATCTTCTGCTGATCGGTCAGGCAGGCAGAAGCGATCTTCCCGGAGGGAGCGCTGAAGAGCAATTCGAAAGTTTATCGTCAAAAATATTGACGCTGCCGGATTCTACCAAAATCTATCCCGGTCACGATTATGAAGAAAACGAGTTCGCGCTGCTTGGAAACGAAAGAAGATCAAATCCATTCCTTCAATTTCAAGACAAGAAGGAGTTTATAGCATTTGTCAATGAATTCTTCCCGCCCGTTGCCGACAGCGCCGAGGGAGGAAAAGTAATTCTTCAATGCGGTACAAAACGTGTTTCTTCCTCAAACGAACAGTTTACCGATATCTCCGCCGATGATCTCGAACGGATGATGATACAAAACCCTTCGTTATATATTCTTGATGTGCGGGAAGAGAAAGAACTGCAGATGATGGGCCACATTCCGACGGTCCGTAATATCCCCACCTGGCAGGTAGCGGACCGGCTGTCCGAACTGCCGGATTCATCAGCCGATATCGTCGTCGTGTGCCAAACAGGCGGGCGTTCGTATGAAGTGGCACACATGCT
>CAZQSI010000033.1:22667-30659 GCA_964596155.1 uncultured Chitinophagaceae bacterium | reverse complement strand
AGCATAAACGCCGGAAGATATTTTTTTTCAAAAAGGACGAAGGATGTTGTCAGCATCACAAGCACTGTCAGCGATGAAACGATGACATAGAGAAGCGTAAAAATCTTGGATTTATCAGCCATATATACTACTTTCATTTACGTAAGTTCAGTAAACATTCCGCGAAAAGCAATCTGCCTAGAAAGATTCTCAATGAGACAATCATTACTGCTGCTGGTCTGTTCTTTCCAATTCCTTCATTCACAAATCAATTTCAAATCTCAGTATTTGCAATCACCGGAGATGATGTTTGGTTTCGTTGACAGCTGTGCGAAATTTTGGATGAAAGCGTATGATCCCGTGCATGGAGGGTTTTTTGTTAACATTAATCGACAGGGAAATCTTTCCGGCTCTTCTATTAAAAACACTTTAAATCAATCCAGAGATGCGTACGGTTTTATCAGAGCGTTTCAAATGACCGGCGACACCGTGTACCTGCGCTATGCCCGCTACGCACTGGATTTCATGTACAAACACTCATGGGATAATTCGTACGGAGGATGGTTTAGCGATATTAATTCCACAGGGACTGCTACAAGTCCGAATGCTTCAAAAACGGCCTTCTATCAGCATTATGCCGTACTCGGTATTGCCGCTGTTTATGAAGCGACCAGAGAGGCAACGGATTGGGAATGGTTGATGAAAAGTTATTCATACAACGAACGTGCTTTGTGGGACTCGAGTTTATATTATTTCGGTTATTATGACCGGGTTGCCGCCAATGGAACAAATCCGGCGGACAAAAGTTTCAACGCCACCGTTGATGCTGTGACAACCCATGTTCTTCATTTGTATTTATTGACGGGAGAAGAGAGATATAAAAAGAGGCTGCTTGAACTAGCGGACAACATGCTTGTGTATCTGGCAGCGAGTTTACGATCGCAGCAAATCGGATTCGCGGAGAAATATACATCAACCTGGCAAATAAGAAGCAGCAACAGCAACGATGAAACACGGACCATTATGGGACACGTCCTGAAAACCGCATGGTGTCTTGCCAGAATTTATCAGCTTGAACACAATCCGATGTACCTTTCAACGGCGGAAGAACTGGTTCAGAATGTGCTCGACAAAGGATACGATCATCAAAACGGCGGACCGTATAAGGACTATAACCGCGTCACCGGTCAAATGTTGATGTACGGAATCTCCGACACTGCGAAAGCGTGGTGGCAAATGGAGCAGGCGGTAACTGCCGGATTAATGCTGTATCAACTCACAGGAAAAGAAAAGTATCTTACCATGGCTGACGGCACGCTCGATTTCTTTATGCAATATTTTGTTGACCATGTGTACGGCGATGTGTTCGAAAATACGAACAAATACGGAGGGATGATTCCTCAATGGGGGACAACGAAAGGGGGGAAGGGAAAAGCAGCATATCACTCCATTGAAACAGGCTACTATACGTATCTTTACGGGAATCTCCTAGTGAATAAAAAACCAGCCCGCCTGTATTACTGTATTTCAACCACAGATTCGATCCGTCACCTGAACATGCGGCCGATCGGCGTTCCGCACGGGACGCTGAATATCGCTTCGGTAGAATTGAACGGCATGCCGTATGCCAACTTTGATTCCACGGCACTTACACTCACAATCCCTGCTTCAGTAGGCGGAATATTTACAGTAACCTATCAGCCGGTCAGCGCACCGTTGACCGTTGCGCGCGTCGAAAACATTCCTGCTGAATTTACGTTGCATCAGAATTATCCGAATCCCTTTAACCCGTCGACAATGATCGCATTTTCACTGAAAGAACCTGGGCTGACAACCGTAAAAGTGTACGATGCGGTCGGAAGAGAAGTGACAACATTGCTGCACACCTATCTTGAATCGGGAGTAACGTATCAACAACCATTCAACGGAGATAATCTCGCCGCCGGCGTATATATCATCCGTCTGGTCAGCGGTGCTGAATCCCGTTCAAAAAAAATGCTTTTGCTGAAATAACAATCGATCTGCTGAAACATCTGCCGTCCAACAGATCGTGACTCTTACATCCGCCAGCGCATGCCGACGTAAACATTTCTTCCGTAGATCGGACCCCAGATCAACGCACTGTCAAAAAAACTGCCGTTAGGGTTTGCAGCATCGATGATCGGATTGGTTTGCCGGAAGTTCAGGAGATTTTCAACTCCCACATAAACATCCAGTCCGGCAAAAAATGACCGGGTAATCTGGGAATTGAGAAGGACAAACGACGGAGAATACTCCCGCGACTGCAAAGCGGCCGGATTAACGCGTGTGTCCGGAAGCCGTTTTTCGCCAAACCACTGAAACGTGAGGTCGTACAGCATTTGAGGTTCATCCTCTTCTTCCCTCACATCCGAATATCCGAAATTGATAAACGCCCGGTGCTGGGCTACAAAAGGACGCTCCCGCAGAGTGCCGTTGATTGTCTGACGCACATCATAGAATCGGTAAGCAATCCTCGTGTCCAGCTGTTCTATCGGCTGAATGTTAAGTTCCACTTGCACGCTGTTCGAATAGGATCTGCCGTTCAAATTATAGAAGCGAATCGATTGCGTATTGGCATCGAGATCTACCACAACCTGCTGATCAAAATCCGTTCTGTAAAAATCCAAGGCAATAGTTGCTTCACGGTAATCCCACAAAAAATAGTGCGTAACATTCATTCCCACATTTGTTGCAACTTCGGGCTCAAGGCCGTAGAGCGATTTTGTATTGGAAGGTGTCACAATGATGGATCGTGAACTTGCAAAATATGCGAGATTTTCGGAAAAAATATTGGCAGTGCGCTGTCCTCTTCCTGCGACGGCTCTCAACACCCAATCCTCTTCCGGTGTGTAGCGAAGATGCAGGCGGGGAGTGAGGAATGGTCCGAAGAGGTTATGATTGTCCGCGCGAATACCGGCAATAAGGGAGAATTGATCGTCCGGATTATATGTATATTCAAAAAATGCTCCCGGAACATTTTCAATTCTCTGATACTGCGCCGTTTTGACACGTTCGTCAAATGAGTTATAGAGCAAACTAAGTCCCGTGCGGAATTTGTGCATGGTATTGTCAATGATTGATTGATAAATCAAATTGACATATCCTGCCTCTTCATTGGCATGATAATCCTGAAGACCGAAAATGGAATGCTGCCTGTTTCTTGTGAGCGACAACTGTATTCCAATACTTTGATATTGTTTTTGAGGAAAGACATATCCTGTTTTTCCCCAAAACCGAAGCTGATCGCTGTTCATATTGAACGAATATTCCTGCTGTCGAAGCATTAAAGCCTCTCTGCTCAGGGTGTATCCGTTTTTCGTTCCGCCGCGCCGCCGATCTTCTACAATCTGCAGACCAAGTTGTCCCTCCCAACCGATGTGGTTTGAGAAATAGAAACGCTGGACGGCGTTGAGGGATTGAGTGATCGGCATATCCAAAAAATTATCGCCGTTTCCGTCGATTGCAAGCTGTTGCGTACCGGCATGAAGCAGCGTCATAGAGGACCATTCTGAACTTAAGGGAGTCCGGATGTTGAGATTTGCTTCCAATCGCTGTTCCTGACTGCCGAAGACATTAATAAAATATTGCTTTTCCTCCTCCGCCTGAGGTTTGCGCAGTTCGACGTTGATTTGCCCGGTAATCGATTCATATCCGTTGGCAACCGAGCCGACGCCTTTCGATACCTGTATATTCTCTATCCACGTTCCGGGAATGTATGTCAGTCCGACATTCGATGTTAATCCCCTGACCGCGGGAAGATTTTCAACAGTGATCTGAGAATAAATTCCGGAGAGCCCCAGCATTTCAATCTGTCTGGTTCCGGTCAGTGCATCGGTAAAGGATACATCAATAGAAGGATTGGTTTCAAAACTTTCCGATAAATTGCAACAAGCGGCTTTGAACAATTCCTTTTCGGTCATCACCAAAGTCTTTTGAGGAGAAAGGTAATTCACGAACGTACTTTGCTGCTCGCCGACAATTTCCACTTCCGCTAATTGTGCAGCTTCAGACTTGAGGATGATATTTACCTTTTTCTGGTTATGAATCGTAACCGTATCAGAGACATATCCGATATAGCTGACCACCAACCGGGAGGTGATCGGATTGGTCGGCAGGCGAAAAACTCCGCTCGTATCAGTTGTCGTACCCGCTGTTGTACCTAGCCAATAGACATTCACGCCGATCATCGGAGTTAGCTTTCCGGTTGAGCTGCTTTCAACGACAACGCCGGTAAGTATTTCCTGTGACAAAGCAGAAAACGTTGATAACAAAAAAAAGAAGAAGACTTTTGTTTTCATTATATTGTTCCTCGAATTGCCCACATTCCTATCATCATGGTTCCCATCACGAGCACGCCGATCACCGGATAATCCCAGATTGCTCCCATTCCCATCATCCCCCTGCTTTTCTTCTGATGAACGGGAAATGGTGTTTCGAGAGAAAGGGGAGCATCAACATTGGTTCGTTTCTCAATTTCAACCGTCAAAACAAAGTTTTCCGCAACCGTTGGCGTAAAGGCGATAGTTGAAACTCCTTTTATCAAAAATATATTTTGATGAACGGTCTTAAATTCTTCACTCGATGCGGAATGACTGTCATGATCGTGACCGGACATACTTCCGGTGACGGGAGACTTCGAGATCATATAATGGACAGCAACACTTTCCGGAACGATATTTTTTGAACGAAGCGAGATTGTAATATTGCCGGATTTTTCTGTCGTCATCGGATCAAGGGAGACAGAAAGCGTGTAATCGCCATTCGTCACCTCTTTTGAAATTGTCGTCGCCTGATGTTCGTTGTGATCACCATGTCCCCCCACCATCATCATTCCCATGCAGGACGGGAGTAACAATAACAATACTGGTAATACTAGCAAGACAACAGAACTATTATATTTTTTCATATCATTCCCTTTCTATAAATTATTAAAGTGATAATAAGTTTATGCTTTAAGCAATTTTGCATTAATGGCGACAACAATTGTACTGAGACTCATTAACACAGCTCCAACAGCCGGACTCAACATTATATCCCAATGATACAAGACACCCGCCGCCAGAGGAATCGTAAGGATATTATAGCCTGCTGCCCACCACAGGTTTTGTATCATTTTTAGATACGTTGCCCGCCCGAACACGATCAGGTTTGCAATATCTTTTGGATTGGAGTTCACCAAAATAATATCGGCGGTTTCCGCCGCGACATCTGTGCCGGAACCAACGGCAATACCAACATCGGCTTTTGCCAACGCCGGAGCATCGTTCACTCCATCGCCGGTCATAGCAACGAACTCACCCATTTGCTGAAGGTCGCTTACTTTTTTCAGTTTTTCGTGCGGCAGAACATTTGCGATGTATCCATCCATGTGCAGTTCATCACTTACCTTCTTGGCAACCTTTTCATTGTCACCGGTGAGCAATAAATTTTTGATCCCTTGTTTCTTAAGAATTGTTATGGCTTCGAATGATTCTTCACGAATTTCATCGGCAAAGGCAAAAAATCCTGCAAGTCGATTGTCAATCAAAATATAGACAACCGTTCCCGTTGTATCGTCCGCTGAGCCGTGCAAACTAATATTATGCTCTTTTAAATAATTCGGACCAACAACTTTTATATCTTTTTCCTCTACGGTTCCTTCCAATCCTTTGCCCGGTAAATAATTGAATTTGTCCGACGCAGGTATCGTTATGCCGGATACTTTTACTTTTCTCATAAGTCCCGATGCGATATGATGCTCTGAATGCTGTTCAATGCCTGATGCCAATCGAAGCAATTCTTTTTCATCATATTTTTTATCGATAATTCCAACCTCTTGCAATTCATGTGTGCCTTTGGTCAGAGTTCCGGTTTTGTCAAAAATAATCGTGGTGATTAATCTGGCATTCTCAAAAGCAGTTCTGTTGCGGATCAGCAATCCCTTTTGCGCTGCAAGGGAAGTGGAAATAGCAACAACCAAAGGAACTGCGAGTCCCAATGCATGCGGACACGAAATAACCATCACTGTTACCATTCGTTCCAGCGCAAAGACGAAAGGGTAGCCTAAAAACAGCCAGACCGACAATGTGAGAAAACCTCCTCCCAACGCCACAAAGGTAAGAATGCGGGCTGCACGATCCGCAAAATGTTGTGTCTTGGATTTTATTTTTTGTGCGTCTTCAACCAACGTGACCACTTTTTGAAGATAGCTATCTTTTCCCGTGCTAATGACTTGAATGGTTAACGATCCGTTGCCGTTGACCGAGCCGCCAATCACGTTATCGTCTTTCTCCTTTTTTGCCGGTTTACTTTCTCCTGTGAGCATGCTTTCATCCAAATGACTTGAGCCATCAATGACAAAGCCATCGACCGGAATTTTTTCACCGGGTTTGACCATGACCACATCATCCTTTTTCAATGTGCTGACATCTACTTCTTCGGTTGTTCCATTCCTGATCAGATGAGCACTCGACGGCATCATCGTTACCAGCATTTCCAATGCCCGTGAGGCACCACTGACAGATTTCATTTCGAAGTAATGACCGATCAGCATAATGTCTATCAGGGTTGCCATTTCCCAATAAAATCCCATACCGGGCAATCCAAATGTGACGGCAACACTGTAAGCCCACGCGACACTGATCGCCACGCCGATAAGCGTCATCATTCCAATGGCATTATTGCGCACCTCGTCATACAATCCTTTTAGGAAAGGAAAGCCACCATAGAAGAATACAAATGTAGAGAGGATAAATAAGAGATAGTTACTTCCGGGGAAGTTCCATTCAAATCCTATCCATAGCTGTATCATTTCCGAAAGGGCGAGAATTGGGATGGAGACAATTGAAGAAACAATAAAGCGCTTCAAAAAACCGCTTACCGAATGACCGGAATGTTTGTCGTGCCCGTCTTTTGAATGTTCAGCGCGACGATGGCTTTTATGTTGGTCATGGTGCATATGCTGTTCATGATTCGCATGCGCATCACGAGTAGTGCTCTTATGTTCTGTGGTATGCCGATGTTTCATAACAATCTCGTTTTGATAATTATATGAGGCGCAACAACGGTCTATCTAATCCATTGTTAATTATAGTGAAAGATATCGTAACGTAAGATCATGTGTGTTACACATAAACCGGAAAGATTTATATATTTTTACACTACATTAACAAGTTTCTGGAACAATAATTTAATGGGTAGTCACTTCATCCAACCAGCCATTTGAGATTTTTTCAGATTTCCTTTTTTTAATGCACGCTCTTTCATATAAGTAAAGAGGATTGGAGTGACGACAAGAACATGAATGGCGGACGTGATGAGTCCTCCGATCATCGGCGCAGCAAGCGGCTTCATTACATCTGCTCCGACACCCGTGCTCCACATAATGGGAATCAATGCGATAAGACTCGTGGTTACCGTCATGATCTTTGGCCGCAGCCGGAGAACGGAACCCTCAACTGTTGCATCATAAATATCATTCGGTTCAATCGGTCCGCGTTCATTTTTTTCGTATGCATGCAACCGTTTATCGAGTGCTTCATGAAGATAGACCACCATGACAAGTCCCGTCTCCACTGCGAGTCCGTAGAGTGCAATAAAACCGACCCACACGGCGACCGATAAATTATAACCAAGGAAATAGATAAGATACACGCCGCCGATGAGGGCAAAGGGGACCGAAAGCATTACGACAAATGCTTCCGTAAATTCTTTGGTGACAAAATACAGCATCACAAAGATGATCAAAAAGACGATCGGCATAACGATCATCAGCCGTTCCTTGGCGCGGATTTGATTTTCCCATTGCCCGCTCCACTGGAGCGTGTATCCGGTCGGCAAAGTCATTGCTGAAGCCAGGACCTCTTTCGCTTCCGCGACAAAACTTCCCATATCCCTTCCACGAACGTTAAGAAAGACGATTGACCGCAGTTGAGCGTTCTCACTGGAGATCATCGGCGGACCATTAACGATATTGATTGACGCTAACTGAGAGAGCGGAAGATAACTGCGGTT
>CAZQSI010000033.1:0-22567 GCA_964596155.1 uncultured Chitinophagaceae bacterium | reverse complement strand
TTCCGATATTCTCTCCTCCAATCGCCGTTTCAACAATATCCTGAACATCGCCCACATTGATGCCATATCGTGCTACAGCTTCACGGTCGATTGCGATATCCACAAATCGTCCGCTTTGCGTCCTTTCAGCATAAAGGTCGGCGGCACCCGGAACCGTGCGAAGAATTTGTTCCGCCTGGATCGCGAGTTGTTCAAGAGTATCCAGATCCTTTCCAAAGATCTTTACTCCCAAATCCGTACGCACTCCGGTAGAGAGCATATTGATGCGGTTGATGATCGGCTGAGTCCAGCCGTTTCGGACACCGGGGATTTGTAATTTAGAGTCAAGTTCCGCAATGATGTCATCTTTGGTAATACCTGGCCGCCATTCACTCTTTGGTTTCAGTAAGATGATCGTTTCAATCATGCTCAGCGGAGCAGGATCGGTGGATGTTTCCGCTTTTCCTGCTTTTCCAAGCACATGATCGACTTCAGGAACCGACTTAATGATCGCATCCTGTACTTGCATAATTCGATTCACTTCCGTGATGGAAGCGGAAGGAAGTGTAACGGGCATAAACAGAAGGCTTCCCTCGTCAAGCGGCGGCATAAATTCCGATCCCATATTGATCAGCATCGGTACCGCAATCAACAGGGCAACAATATTCATAGCGATAGTTGTTTTTCGCCATTTTAACACCCAGCGAATCACCGGCGCATACAGATTATTGAGAACGCGCGTAATTGGGTTTTCATTTTCCTTACGGAATTTTCCGCGCGTCAGCATGGTCATTAACATCGGTACTAGCGTAATGGCAATAATTGCCGAACCGGCGAGGACAAACGTTTTGGTAAAAGCGAGAGGCCGGAAAAGTTTTCCTTCTTGTCCTTCCAATAAAAAAACAGGAAGAAAGGATACGACCATGATTGCAACAGAATAAAAAATTGCCGGTCCGACTTGTTTTGCTGAGAGAATCGAAATTTCAATAAAATCCTGTTTTGAAAGTTCTCCTTTTGATTCCTGAGCATGCGCGACATTTCGGTATGCATTTTCCACAAGAACAATGGACGCGTCCACAATCACCCCAATGGCGATGGCAATTCCTCCCAACGACATGATATTGGATGTAATGCCGAATGCCTTCATACAAATAAATGCAATCAATACAGCAATAGGTATTTCGATAATGACGCGGATGACACTGCGCACATGAAGCAAAAAAATCAACACGACGAGGGCGACAACAATCGCTTCTTCAACTAACGCGCTCTTGAGTGTATCAACTGCTGCTTCGATCAAATCGCTTCTGTCATATGACGATTTAATCTCCACCCCTTCCGGAAGACCCGGAGAAATCTCATTGATGCGTTGTTTCACTCGATCAATAACTTCCTTGGCATTTTCACCATACCTCGCAACTACGATTCCCCCAACCACCTGTCCTTCACCGTTTAAATCAAGTGAACCTCGGCGAATATCACCCCCCAATTGAACGCGGCCGATATTCCGAATATAAATCGGCGTTCCGTTCGACCCGGTTCCAACAACAATATTTTCAATGTCAGTCATGGATTGGATATAACCCTGTCCGCGAATGAAATATTCCTGATCGGACAGTTCGATGATTTTACCGCCGACATCATTATTGGAGCGCATCACGGCACTACGAATGTCATTCACGGTGACGCCAAACGCTTTCATTTTGTCGGGATTGATATCGACCTGATATTGTTTTACAAATCCGCCGATTGAAGCAACCTCAGCAACTCCCTGAACCCCCTGAAGATGAAGTTTGATGTACCAATCCTGTATTGCGCGCAGCGTACCAAGATCATGTTTCCCTTCAACGGTATACCAGTAAACATGACCAACACCGGTTCCATCCGGACCAAGCTGCATTTTCGCTCCTTGGGGGAGGGAGGATTGAACAGTCGAGAGCTTTTCAAGAACACGGCTGCGCGCCCAGTAGAGGTCGGTATTCTCGGTGAAAATGATGTAGATGAATGACATGCCAAACATCGATTGGGCGCGAACCGCCTCCACTTCCGGAACGCCCTGCAGTGCCGTCACCAACGGAAAAGTGATCTGGTCTTCAACCAATTGCGGCGATCGTCCCATCCATTCCGTAAAGACGATAACTTGATTTTCCGAGAGATCGGGGATGGCATCCAGCGGTGTTTGTGTTACTGCCCAAATTCCCCAGCCGACGATAAAGAGATAGAATAAGATGACGATGAACTTGTTACGCGCAGAGTAATCAATAATTTTTTCAATCATGATAAGGCCGCTTTCATATGATTGTCACACAACGATGCTTCCGTTTGGACACAGGTTGTGCCGAAGAACAATACATTCGATAAACATTTTATTCCGATCGGTTTCATCTCTCCACAACCAGCTTTCCGTGAACCATTCCCATTCCACAGGCAAATGAGATGTCACCAATCTTCTTCGGTGTAATGGATATTGTAGTTGTCTTAAATGCCGGAAGTTTTTTACGAATATTTAATTCCTCAAAAACGACTTCATTCGTGCATTCAGAATCCTCAACACGATGGAACTGCAGCTTTATTTGTTCACCAAGTTTTACATGGATCACTTCAGGATCATAACTTCCATCAACAGTAATCTTTATCGTTTTAATGGTATTTTGTGCAGTGGAGGTTTTTCCGTGTGCCGAGTGATCATCCGAAGGTGCTCCTTGTTGTGTCATAGGCTCAGTGCCATGTCCGGCATGAGGATCCGGTGAACCCGGTTGCTGCAGAGCGCTTTCGGAATCGATCAGAAATCCGCCTGAAACGGCGATCATTTCTCCTTCCTCCAATCCTCCGATAATTTCGAATTCTCCGTTTGACGATTGACCAAGGACGACATCACGGGGCTCAAAAGTATTCTTTTGTGTTTCAACCCACACGACGGTAC
The DNA here is from genome assembly GCA_964596155.1 of uncultured Chitinophagaceae bacterium. Lineage (GTDB taxonomy): Bacteria > Bacteroidota > Ignavibacteria > UBA10030 > UBA8401 > UBA8401. The sequence goes on along the minus strand of CAZQSI010000033.1, from coordinate 19,665 downwards.
GCTTACCGGTAAACATGATGGCGGAACCCGGCACTGTAAGTGACCTTTTTCCTTCAATTCGTAACTGAGCCTTCACAAACATTTTCGGCTTCAATTTTCCGTGACGGTTGTCGAATTCTGAACGGATGCGGACAGTCCGTGTTTCCGAATTCATCACCGGGTCGACGAACGTCACCCGTCCCGTAAATTCTTCGTTGGGATGTGCATCAGAATAGATGTGAACAATTTGCCCCCTTTTCACAAACCGCACATCCTTTTCATAGACATCGAGATAGATCCAGACTTTCGAAAGATCAGCAAGCTGATACAGCACGGTACCTTCGTCGACATATTGTCCTTCCTGTACCTGCTTCATAATGACCGTTCCAGATATGGAAGAACGAAATTTGACCGTTGATTGCATTGTGCGCGTTTCTTCAAGCTGACGGATCTGATCGTCCGTCATTCCGTAGTTCAACCGAAGACGGTCGCGCATTCCGTTAATCAGATGCTGCTGATTGCTGTTGAGTGCCAGGAAAAATTCCTGTTCGGACGTCAATAGATCCGGACTGTACATTTCAACAAGCGGTTGACCTTTTTCGACAACATCGCCGGTAAAATTCACATAGAGCTTTTCGATCCGCCCGCGGAATCTTGCTGAGACCGTCGATTGGTGAGTTTCAGCAACATCCACAACGCCGACAACGTCGATCGTTTTTGTTAAAGTCATCTGTTCAACAGGCATTGTAGAAACGTTCGCAAGAACGCGCTGTGTCGGCGAAAGAGAGACATGTTTGAGATTGTTTAGCTCTTTGTCGCTGACGTCGGCCTGAGCAGTTTTTTTCACGAGCGCCATTCCGCAGACGGGACATGCACCCGGTCTGTCCGATATAACGGACGGATGCATTGGACAGGTAAACACTTCCTTTGCTTCGGCAGTCGATTGGCCGCTGTGATCGTGCTCTTTCGTACCGCATGAAGAAAGAAATAAGACAAATGTGATTGCCAAAATATATTTCATAATGTCATCTCAGTTAAAAATTCGTTTCAAATTCTGCACCGATTGCTTTTTCCAAATCGTACCGATGCATTAAGTAATCCGCTACTTCCATGTAATACTCCATTTTGTACATTTGGAGCATACGAAAACTGTCAATTAACGACAGAAAATCAGCTTTTCCGGTCTGATACGCGCTTAATAGTGATTCAAGTGCTTGTTGAGCGTTTGGAAGAATCGAAAGACGATATCGTTCCGCCTGTTCCCAGTGCGCCTTAGCTTTTGTCCACCGGTCGATCACTTCAAACTGTATCATCAGTTCCATATCGGACGTACGGTCTTTTGTGCGCTGCAACTTGTACTCATACTCTTCAATTTTTCCGCTGACTTTGTTGCTAACCCACGGTGCGATAGGAATGCTGATACCGGCCATCAATTCCCAAGAATCCGGCAGACCGGTTCGCTCGCGGTATAATCCTCCGATCATCAGATCTGGATACTGCTCACGCCGGGCCATGGTAAGTTCTGCCGAATTCATTTCGATTTCATGCTTCATTGCGGAAAGCTCTTTCCGCTGACCGACAGCTTGAGCAATAAGATGATCTTTTTGGAGGGAAAATGCCGAAAGCTGAATATCCGGTAATCGGCCGATCGGAACTGCAGGGTGGCGTCCGCGGAGAGCATTCAGCATAGCTTCGGGAACCCTCAGATCATGTTCAAGCGTCGCACGCTGATTTTCAAGTTTCGAAAGCTCTATTTGAAGTCGGAGGATATCGGCTTGTGATGCCAGACCGACAGAATATTTAGACCGTGCGGCGGCAATCATTTGATGAAGTAATTCCTGATCGGCACTGTTTGCTTCGATTCTGCGTTGCGCGGAATAAATCATTGCGTATTGTTTTTTCACGTCGGCAACAATAATCCGTTCATCGGCGCTGTATGCATCTTCAGCGTACGCCGCAAATGCTTTAGCAGATTTTTCCGCATCGGAGTTTTTTCCCGGAAAAGGAATCATCTGCGTCAGAGAATATTTTCTTTCCATTCCGCCGAACGGATTGATCGACGTGAGCGGATTATCCATCAATGATACTGAAAACTGAGGCGCTTCCCACATACTTGACTGGGAAACGCGCGCCGCCGCCGCCTTCACCGATTGTCCGGAGGCTTTCAGCTGATAATTTGCACTGATCGCTTCAGCGATGAAGGATGGAAGAGATGTCGTATCGGTCTGTTGAGCGGAAACCGTCACTGTAACAACACAGACCATGAAAAGAAATGGTGCTTTCATTGCTGTCTCCTTTGTGATCCTATGTCCGACGGACTTTGCCGGCGTCTAGAGCGAAGATGACGCCGGTCGATGACCGTTTGACAAAGGTGCCGTTGAATTAATGTGATTGTTCGTTATCACGATAGAGACAGCATCCAGGAAGTTTGTTGTAGACGGAATCTGGAGCCGAAAACTTTTCCGTATCATGTCCAACTGAGGCAACAAGTTTCTGGAGCGAATCGGCGGTCATAGCATCACTCTTGTACGAGACCGTCAGCATTTTGGTTTTTTTATCCCACGATGCTTTCGTGACCTCGCTGATCTTGAGTGTTTTTTCGATACGGTTTTTACACATTCCGCAGCTGCCGAAGACCTTTACTTTCATTACCGTAATGTTGTCACCTGCAAAAGCAAATGAAGAAAGAAGGGAAAGAGTAAGAATGGAGGTGAATAATTTCGTTTTCATGGAATTTTCCTTATGTAAAATAATTTAATGAACATGACTGCCGATGGCAGATCCGCGGCGAAAAAACAGTACGCCTTTCGGAATAATTAGTTCGCTAAGATTTTAAATAAGAAAAACAGAGTTTACGGCTTGAAAATCTATTAACGGAGGAGGGGATATATTGGAGGTATTCGTGATTATTGTTTGTCGAACGGCGGTGGAAAACAGATCGGCCGTTGGAATTTCGCTAAACACGATGCGCTTTTCATCAACAGAGGAGGCGGCAACCTTTTGTGATTGATCAAGTTTTACTGTCTTGAGATCGATCTTGCAGCATAGATTATTCTGACTGAGTGACACCGTTCCGTCCAAAGCCATTACATCAGTGCACAAACATGGATCTGCAGCTTCGGTCATTACAATGATCGCTTCGGATTCTCCTCCGCAGGTATGTAGGAGGATGTTTACGCCGACCGAAAAAGAAGAGTAAACGACGAGAAATAATATGGTTGCAAAATTCTTCATTGTTTTAATATACGCAATCTAATGAACAGATTCCTGTTCGAAGTCGTTCCCGCTAATGGTGAGGAAGCTGCACTTGATCCTCTGAACGGGGGAAATTCTTCATGGTCAGCACAAAATATCGGTATGCAGCTCTCCAACTCTCCTCGATTTCACGGTTGAATTTGTCTTTAAGAATCGTCCGAAGGGAAAAAATCAGCGCTTCGCCGAACGAAACAAAATGGTGGGGTTCGATGCCGTATGAATGATGGATCATGCCTAAATTATACAACATCGGCTGCAATTCCTTGTGATTGCCGATATGTTCCACGGCAACGCGCAGCATCCGCATCAGTTTTTTCTGTTGTTCCTGAAGGTCGCCGGGGAACAACGCTTTTGCTTTCGGCTCCAGCCGGAACAGTTCCTGATATAAAAGATTGGCGACCCGGTCTTCCTGTTTTTCAAGCAGGGCAAATGTCGAACGGACTAATTCTTCTTGTTCCTTTGTCATAATGACTCCGTCAATTGTTTTACTGTGTGCGAGAATCGTAATTAAATAATTGCTTCGTCCAGCGCAAACTGTTCGTGAACTTCTTCGAGTGCGCTCTCCAGTATCATCCGCTGTTGTTTTTTTTCCTCGATCAGTCTGAGGATGACCGGAGTTACGATTGTATCGCCCAGCGAATGATGCGACCGCTCAAACAGCGCGATCGTTTCATTTTCTCGCTCAATGAACGATTCAAGCACCGTGGTAACCGAAGCGAACTGTTCAATGGTTTTCATTGTGGTCTCCCGTCTTTGATACAGCCTTGTTGATGTGCGGAACGAGTGATTCAATATCCTTGCGATACGCCGCCGATTTTTCTTTGAACTTTGTATCGATCATTTCATAAAGGGAATCTGCAGATACCCAGCCCATCGTCATGTTCAGCGACGCCAGCGCGCTCAATGCCGCGCGGGTTCCAGTACAGACAGAGCGAATCGGAAGTCTAAGAACTCTTCCAGCGCACTCAAACTCTGGCAGTGATTCATCTGCAATGACAATCGTTTCCGGAGAACAGCGATCGAGCATCCGGTTTGAGAGAACTTCTTTTAATCCGTCCTTCGACGTGATGATTACCGCATCCGGTTTCTCGATTCCGGTATACAGAATTTCTTCATTGCTGATACATAATTCGGTTAACGAAAAACCCGAACCTTGCGTGACGGGGTTATCGTTCTTTTGGGTGGAATGCAGACCGCTCGCAATCGCGGCTTTCATATACAGAAACGATGCCAATTGCACTTTCTCGCCGGCGGTTCCCGCCAGAACAATGCGTTTGCTGCCCCGGAGCATCGAAGCAAACTTGATTGTGATTGAATCATCCTTTCCCGCGTTTGATGATTGAAGCACACGATCCTTGTACAATGCAGAAAACTCCTGTCTGCCGTCAGGCGGCACCGATGTTGCCGGCCGCAGCTGTTGACTGATTGTCTTTCCGTTAATCGCATTGTACGGTGTTGCCCACTCTGTGCAGAGTTCGAGTATTTCCACCATGGCAAAACCGGGATGGTGAATTGCATCGGCAATGATGCGGCCAAGCTCTTTGTCGGTCGCAGCTGCCTGCCGGACATACGACGCACCGCAATGTTCGACGATGGAACACAAATCGAGAGGAGGAACGATATTTCCGCCCGGCGTGGTCGGTGTGATAAATTCTAACGGTGAAAATTGAGAATGCTGTCCTCCGGTCATGCCGTACAGAAAATTATTGGCCACAAGTACCGTTACATCTACATTCATCAAGGCGGCATTGACGATATGCAGCAATCCGATCGTGGCTCCGCCGTCTCCGATAACGACAATGGTTTTCAGCTTCGAGTCATTCAGAATTCCATCGGCAAGTTCGATGCCGGTGGCAAACGCGGTTGATCGGCCGTGGGTCGTGTGAAACGTATGCGGAGTTGCGAAGAGCGAATCAAGGATGCCGACGCAGCCGATGTCGCTGACGATACAGACATTGCGCGGCTCAAGATTCAGAATCTTCAATGCATCATCAAGATGGTTTACATAGTGATGGTGTCCGCATCCCTTGCAGAACGGAAATGCTGCATCCTCTTTTTTGTACGTATGATGTCGAATTGTTTCAGTCATAGTGTCTTAAAGCAATGCATCAAAAATCTCTTTTGGTGTAATCATTCTCCCGACGGCATTCACGCCGACAATTTCAACTCCGTTAAATAATGACTGGATGACTCCCCGGTACTGACCCGTCATATTTTCTTCGGCAACAACAATTCGGTGCACGCCCTGCGCCGCTTTCCGCAGCAGGGTTTCGGGAACAGGGAAGAGGGAGACAATGTTGCCGTTGCGGACTTTTTTCCCTCCCTCTCGTGCGACCCGCGTCGCTTCGCGGGCGGTTCTCGCCGTAATGCCAAAACTGAGCAGAAGGGTATCTGCATCTTCCTGATCGTCAATTCGCAATATCGACATTTCCTCTTTCCGCACGTCGATCTTTTTCTGAAGATGAAGAAGTACATCAATCGTTTCGGGCGAGTTCTTCTGTAAGGTTCCTTTTTTATCGTGAGCTGATCCGGTCATCGTCACTTTGTATTTTCCTCCGACAGGAGAGAAGAGAGGGACATCTTCCGGATTCTGAAATTCATACGTGTGGTGCACTTTTCCGTTTTGAGTGAAAAACTCCTCTCGGTTCCACGGCGGTGCGCTTTTTAGTTCGGACATATTCACATCTTCGGACATCATCCCAACCTCTTTGTCGGAGAGTACGATGACCGGCGTTCTGAGCATTTCCGCCCATTTGAAAGCAATGGTTGTCACTTCATAACATTCCTGCGGCGTGCTCGGAGCGAACATCGGAATCGTATAACCGCCGGATGTGCAGAACTCGGCAAATAAAATATCCGCCTGACCGTTCTGTGTTGCGCCGCCTGTGCTGGGTCCAAGTCTCTGCACAATTGCGATGACAACCGGAAGTTCGGTCATCAACGCGTACTGAACCGTTTCAATCATCAGCGACCATCCGGGTCCGGAGGTAGCTGTCATCGTTTTTGCACCTCGGGCAGATGCACCGACACAATAGGCAAGCGCTGAAATTTCATCGGGCGCCGAAATGGCGACGCCCGAATGCTTCGGCAGTTCTTCGATCATCGTCTTGTATATTCCCGATGCCGGAGTGATTGGGTATCCTGCAAAAAACCGGCAACCGGCATGCAGGGCGCCCTCGGCAATCATTTGATTACCTGTCCGTATCTTAATGATTGGTGCAATCATAGGTTCCACATAATAGTATCCGCATCAATAGATAAGCTATAAATGTGCCGATTTCATTTCGTCAAAACAGGTGTATTTTGTGGTATGAATTTTTATTGATGGGAAAATAACCCCGCCGTGTTGCGAAAATGGGAATGGAAAAGGATGATAATCATCAATTGCATTTAGACAATTCTCTCCATACTTTTACCAAGTAAAAAATATGGAGAATTAAATGAATCGCCGTCACCTCACTTTGCTAATTGTTTTTATGACCATGACCGCCGCTGCACAACACAAAGACAAACCGCAACAAACCGAACTTAAGAATCGAACGTACGCAATCGAAAAATTACAGATGGGCGATGTTGGACCTGTCCGCATCGTTCAGCTGTATGCGGACGGATTCGAAAAGCTTACGCTCAAGGAAAAAATCTTAATTTATTATTTGTCACAATCGGCAATCGTTGCACGGGATATTGCCATCGATCAGCGTCATCGGGATGCATTGGAAATTCGAGAGTTGATCGAAGCGGTCTACAAGCATCCAAACGGTGTTGACCCTGAAGTTTTTGAACAGGTTAAACTCTACACAAAATTATTCTGGGTCAATAATTCTCAATATGACAACATCACATCGCGAAAATTTGTACCGCAGTTTACGTTTGAGCAATTCTCCGCTGCAGTAAAGAAGGCGATTCACAATGGAGCGGCCATTTCATTATCCGGAACCAATTCCATTGATCAGAAATTGGAACGGATTCGACGTTCAATGTTCGACATTACGTTTGAACCGGTGCAGACAAATAAAACACCGGGTGAAGATATGATTGCCGCCAGTGCAAACAATCTTTATGTCGGAACAACATTTGATGAAGTGGAGGCCTGGGCAAAATCCGGCAATGAAAAGAATCCGCTCAATTCAAAAGTGGTCAAAGAAAACGGAGTGCTGGTTGAAAAAGTATATCGTACGGGAACCGCGCATCTCGGCGGGAAGATACCGCCGGGTCTCTATGCCGAGGATTTGCAGGCAGCCATCGTGTATTTGGAAAAAGCAAAAGCGTATGCCGGAAATGCACTGCAGAGGGAAAATCTTGACAAACTGATACAATATTACCGCACAGGGGATCTTCGTGATTGGCGGGAATACAATATCGGCTGGGTGAAAGAAACTCAATCACCGGTTGATATGATTCATGGTTTTGTTGAAGTCTATCTTGATGCGCGCGGCGCGAAAGGTCAGTTCGAAGCAGTTGTGAATTTTGCAAATCCCGAACTTACGGAGCTGTTTCAAAAGGTCGGAACAAATGCTCAGTATTTTGAAGATCGGATGCCGTGGGCGGCGCAGTACAAAAAATCAAACGTGAAACCGTTGAAATATACCGTCATCAATGTAGTCGTTGAAACGGGCGACGCAGGACCGGTGAGCGCAATAGGCATCAACCTTCCCAACGAACAGGATGTGCGGGAGCAGTACGGAAGCAAATCGGTAACACTCTTTAATATTGTCGATGCATACGACAAGACCGGCGGCAAGGATGTTCTGAAGGAATTTGCCTTTGATGAGGCGGAAATAGCAGCTGCAACGAAATCAGGTTCGCTCGCAGATAATATGCATACGGCGCTGCACGAAGTACTCGGACATGCTTCGGGAAAAGTTTCCCCGAATTTAAAGGTCGATCCTCAGGCGGCGCTTCCCGGATATTACTCGACGCTTGAAGAAGCCCGCGCCGATCTTGTAGCCCTCTATCATATTTGGGATCCGAAACTCGTTGAAATCGGAATCATTCCGAATACCATGGATGTCGTCAAAGCAATGTATGACAAAGAAGTACGCAATGCGGGTCTTGTTCAACTTCAACGTGTGCCGAAAGGACACGATCAGCTTGAAGAAGACCACATGAAAAACAGACAGATGATCGTCCACTGGCTCTGGAAAAATGCCGGGTGCATCGAACAGGTGAAGAAAAACGGAAAGACGTACTTCCGCGTGACCGACTATAACAAAATGCGGGAAGGCGTGGGACAACTGCTTGCCGAAGTACAGCGGATCAAATCCGAAGGGGACATGAAAGCGGCAAAGACGATGATCGATACGTACGGATTTAAAATTGATACCGCCCTGAGGGATGAAGTATTGATGCGTATGGAAAAACTTGACCGGGCGGTGTATACCGGATTTGTGATGCCGAAACTGAATCCCGTCACCGATGCCCGCGGGGAAATTACTGACATTGCAATTTCATATCCGCTGGATCTGGCGGCACAGATGCTGGAATATTCCGAATTTACAGCGAAAGAAAAGAAAAAAGCACGATCAGTATTGGACAAGAAATAATTCAATTTGCACATTTTGGACAAAAGTGTATATTACATCCATGAACGTAATCGCAACATATTCAAATCTACGGTGTCTACAGGTATTTCAGATGAAATGAAAGACTGATCATAGCGCCGTGATGTTTTTGAAAAGTCTTTCCCTCGTGAAAGGCTTTTTTTTTGCTCGTCACATCATCACAGAATCTTCATAAGGAGGAAAAGTATGGACTGGTTATTCGAACCGTGGGCATGGTACGTTGCCGGACCGATAATCGGATTGTTTGTGCCTGCATTATTGATCGGCACGAACAAAATGCTCGGCATTTCATCGTCATTTGAGCATCTCTGCATGATGGTTCTGCCCGAAAGCAAACGAAGCATCTTTCGGTTTAACATGGAAGAGAGCGGATGGAAAGTCTCGTTTGCTGCAGGAATTGCAGTCGGAGCGTTTCTTGTCACCCGGCTGCTTACACGTGAACCGGTTGCCTTTCTTCCCGAACACTATTTTTCTATGCCGGGATATCTGCAATTATTTGCCGGAGGCATCCTTGTTGGATTCGGAACGAGGTATGCAAACGGCTGTACATCGGGTCATGCAATTTTCGGATTGTCAATCCTCCAATCATCAAGTTTAAAAGCGACGCTCGCCTTTTTCGGCGGAGGGCTGCTCTACACCTATATTTCGACATTATTGTAACGGAGTGCGTATGATGCATTTAGTGTATGGATTTTATGGTATTCTTTTCGGCATCGTGCTGACAAAATCGGAAGTAATCAGTTGGTTCAGAATTCAGGAAATGTTTCGATTCAACGAACCGCATATGTATCTTATCATCGGTTCCGCCGTGGTGACCGGAGCGATTGCAATGCAGATTGTCAAGCGGTTGAATCTTACGACGGTGTCCGGCGCACAGCTTACCATTGAAGGTAAAAAATTCAACAAAGGATTTATTATCGGCGGGATGATTTTTGGAATCGGCTGGGCAATCACAGGAGCATGCCCCGGACCAATTTTTGCGCAGATCGGTGCCGGAGAATTTCCCGCTCTCTTTACATTTTCAGGCGCTCTGATCGGTGCCTGGCTGTATCATTCTACGAAAAAACTTTTACCGCATTAATCAGCCGGTGCATTCAACCACGGCAGCCATCTGCCGTGCATTTCGGCAATTGCTGCCAAATATGCCGGTTTGCATCAACATGAAAATCTCAGTATCTTCATCTATGAAACGAAGCAGACGAGCGGCATAGCCCGCTTTTTTTATCCTCCCCGTGAGAAATTCGAAAAACCATGGCAAATAATATCATTATCAAAACAGAAGAATCCGTACAAAACTTAGATGCAATTCCCAAGACCCTTCCGGTGCTGCCGCTCCGCGACGTCGTTATATTTCCCTACATGATCTTTCCGGTGCTTGTCGGACGGGAATCGTCGCTGCGCGCCGCAAACCATGCTCTGGAAAACAATAAGTATATTTTCTTAGTGTCGCAAAAAGATCCTTCGGTCGAAGATCCCGGAAAGGATGACATTTATCGTGAAGGAACGGTAGCAAAAATCGTGCAGATCATGAAACTGCCGAACAATTTGATGAAAATTCTTGTGGACGGCTCCGTGCAGGGGATGATCACCGAATTTGTGCCGAACGAAAAGTTTATGATGGCGGATATTTCCACCACGCTTCACTCCGACGATAAATCGACGGAAATGGACGCGATTGTGCGGCATGCCTCATCCCTCTTTTCGGAATATGTCCGCGCAAATCGTAACATCCCTCCCGAAGCGCTTGCGGCGTTCGAAAACATCAAGGATGTTCAGCGCCGGCTCTATTATATCGCTGCGAACATTCTTCAGACCGTTGAAGTAAAACAGAAAATTCTGAAACTCAACGTGCAGAAAGAACAGTATCTTGAAGTGATTCGGATTTTGAATTCAGAAATTTCAATCCTGAAAATCGAGCGTGAAATCGATACCAAGGTGCACGAGAATATTCAGAAGACGCAGAGAAAATATTTCATTCAGGAGCAGATCAAGATTCTCCAGGATGAACTTGGCGATGAAGAGGGGACACCGGAGCTATCGAAATTAAAAGAAGACATTGAAAAATCCGGCATGACAAAAGATGCACTCGAGAAGGCGATGGAAGAGTTCAATAAATTGAAAAAAACTCCGTCGATGTCTCCCGAATTCGGCGTCATCCGGAATTATCTCGATTGGCTCGTCAGTCTTCCGTGGAAGAAAAAAACCAAGGACGATCTGGCGATAGAACATGTTAAAACGATATTGGATGAAGACCATTACGGCTTGGAGAAGCCGAAAGAACGCATTCTTGAGCATATTGCGGTCTTAAATCTTGTCAAGGAAATGAAGGGACAAATACTCTGCCTGGTTGGTCCGCCCGGCGTCGGTAAAACCTCGCTGGCGAAATCGATTGCGCGCGCCCTCGGAAGAAAATTTGTCCGGATGTCGTTGGGCGGAGTGCGGGATGAAGCGGAAATACGCGGACACCGCAGAACATATATCGGATCGATGCCCGGAAAAATTATTCAATCAATGAAACGAGCCGGCGTGGTGAACCCTGTCATTCTCATGGACGAAGTGGACAAGATGAGCATGGATTTCCGCGGAGATCCGTCCAGCGCTCTGTTGGAAGTTCTCGACCCGCAGCAAAACACGACGTTCAACGATCATTATCTCGAGGTGGACTACGATCTTTCAAAAGTCATGTTCATCACAACGGCAAATGTCCGGTATCAGATTCCGCTTCCATTGTTGGATAGAATGGAAGTGATTGAACTTTCCAGTTATCTTGATTTCGAGAAGAAAGAAATTGCCAAAAGGCATATCGTTCCACGGTTGATTGCTGAACACGGAATGACCGAGAAGCAGATCGACATCCGGGACGAAGCAATTGGGAAGATTATTTCGGAGTATACACGCGAGAGCGGTGTGAGGAATCTTGAGCGGGAGATTGCCTCCGTCTGCCGAAAAGCGGCAAAAGAAACAGTGATGAGGAAGCAAAAAGGTGGAAAGAAAAAAGGTGTCAAGCTCGTTATTGACGAAAAGAAGATTGAAGCATATCTCGGAGTGCCGAAATACAGGAACAAAGAAGCCGATAAAAAACCGCAGGTCGGATCCGTGACGGGACTTGCATGGACAAGCGTCGGCGGAGACATTCTGCATGTGGATGTCACGCTGATGAATGGTGCGGGAAAACTGACGCTGACGGGGCAGCTCGGCGATGTGATGAAAGAATCGGCACAGGCGGCATTAAGCTTTATCCGGTCGAATGCAAAGCAATTGAAATTGAATCCGGAATTTTTCAAAAAGAATGAGATTCATATCCATCTGCCCGAAGGAGCTATTCCCAAAGACGGTCCGTCGGCCGGCATCACGATGACCATGGCGATGATTTCCGCCATCAGCGGAAAACCGGCCAGAGCCGATGTTGCCATGACGGGAGAGATTACGCTGCGAGGAGAAGTTCTGCCCATCGGCGGTCTGAACGAAAAACTTCTTGCGGCAAAAAGAGCGGGGATTAAAACCGTATTGATTCCAAAAGAAAACATGAAGGATTTGACCGAAATACAACAAAGCGTCAAAGAAGGATTAAAAATTCTTCCGGTTGAGAAAATTAAAGATGCACTGCCCTATGTCTTCGGCAAAAACTGATTTCCGTACTGGTCCATAACGCATGACAATAAATTATCAGGTAACCGCACGAAAATGGCGCCCGATGGTGTTCGACGACGTGATCGGACAATCGCACGTCTCCGATACGCTTCGCAATGCTCTCTCGCAGAATCGATTGGCGCATGCGTTTATTTTCAGCGGCACCCGCGGCTGCGGAAAAACCTCTACGGCAAGAATCCTCGCGCGAGCGGTGAACTGTCTTACTCCGAAGAATGTCGAACCGTGCAACGAATGCGAAGTCTGCCGCGAAATCATCGACGGCCGTTCGCTCGATGTTATTGAAATTGACGGCGCTTCAAACCGCGGTGTTGATGAAATCCGCAATCTTCGAGAGTCGGTGCGGTATGCACCGACGCGCGGAAAGAAGAAAGTGTACATCATCGACGAAGTTCACATGTTGACAAAGGAAGCGTTCAATGCTCTTTTGAAAACTTTGGAAGAACCGCCGCCGCATGTTCTATTCATCTTCGCCACAACAGAACTGCACAAAGTTCCAGCAACCATTCTTTCGCGCTGTCAGCGTCACGATTTCCGCAGAATCGGTTTGGAAGAAATCGTCGGAAGATTGAAATATATTGCAACAAAGGAACAGATCACCATTGATGACGATTCCCTGCTGATCATCGGTAAAAAGGGTGACGGTTCAATGCGCGATGCTCAAAGCATTTTTGATCAGGTCATCTCGTTTTGCGGCACAACTGTATCGGCACAGCACGTCGGCGAAGCTCTGAATATTGTTGACAAAGAACTGTTCTTCAGGGTGTCGGATATTCTGAAGGAAAAAGATACCAAAGCGGCTCTTGACTTGGTGAAAGAGGTGGTGAACAGCGGTTTTGATATCAGGGAGTTCATTTCGGGTGTGACCGAACATTTTCGAAACATGTTGGTTGCAAAAACAACCAATACAACTCAGCTTATTGAAGAATCCGAGCAGCACCGAAAGCGCTACGGATCGGATGTTGCACATTTTTCTCTCCACGATATTCTGCGCATTCTTTCTGTTACCGCTGATGCGGAGCAGGCAGTCAAATACAACAGCCAGCCCCGCTTTAAACTGGAAGTGATGATGGTGCAATTGACGACAATGGAGTCGTCCGTGAAAATTGACGAACTTCTCCATCAGATCGATGAGTTGAAAAAAAAACTTCATTCTGAACAACGAACAACATCACCTCCGACCGTTCGCAAACCTCAGGAAGAACAGCCGTCCCGAAGCGCTGAACCGGCAAATGCCAACGGACGGGTTCATGAGATGCGGCCGCGGTATACATTAACAGCGCAATCCAAACCTGTCGTTGAAGAAGCCGCCCCGGTCCGTCCGCAGAGCGGCGGGACCTCTTCCGTTACATTGCAGCAAATCCAGCAGCAGTGGAAGCCGATTGTCGATGAAATGAGAAAGAAAAAAATCTCGGTGGGGACGATTCTTGGGGAAACGCATCCGCTGGATGTTGTTGACGGAACTCTTACGATTGCATGCGGAGATGATTTTCACCGCGGCACATTATTTCGCAACAAAGAAATACTTTCAGAAACAATCAACGGCATCCTCGATGCGCGATTACGCATTGAACCAATTCTTCATGAATTCGGTTCTCTTAGTGAGGGATCAAATCCCGCATTAGCGAAGAATAATTCTTCACCTTCCGCACAGACACCGCCGTCACAAGCGGCTGATGACAACCACCCGCTGCTGAAAAAGCTTTCTGCCGAATTTGGCGCTGAAAGAGTGTAGAGCATAAAACCTGAAAAAACGTGCATAACGTGCATCAAAATTACAAATTTGGCGTTTTTGTATAATATTAAGCACTTTTTGTAATCGAGGAACTCTGGTTCGTTGAGATATATAGAAGCCCATTACACTATCTCAAACAATCAGAAAGGTGCTGCCATGAATGCCGACGTTCGAAAATCGTTTGACTTGTTATACCAAAATGAGATGATTCCCCATATGTCATTGTTGTACAATTATGCCCTTCGATTGACCAACAACGAGGATGATGCAAAGGATCTGCTTCAGGATACATATCTAAAAGCATATCGTTTTATCGATAAGTATCAGAGGGATACCAATGCAAAAGCATGGCTCTTCCGAATATTGAAGAACTCATTTATCAACAATTACAGAAAAAGCAGCCGCACGCCTGATCAGGTGGAATACAACGAAGTGGAAGAGTACGTTGACCTGTTGAAAGCGGAATCAGCCCCTAAAAATGATATGCGGCTGGATATGTATGACAATCTTCTCGGCGATGATGTCGTGCGCGCCATGGAATCGTTGAATGAAGAATTCCGCACCATCATCATTCTATCCGATCTCGAAGAAATGACCTACGAAGAGATTGCAGAAATTCTGGAAATTCCGCTCGGCACAGTTCGCTCAAGACTTCACAGGGCGCGGAAAGCAATGCAGGAAAAATTGTACAGCTTTGCGGTAAAACATGGTTACATCACAAAAAAGACAGCGGCACAATATTTAAGCGAAAAAGAAGGAGCACAATTCCAACTGGCTGCAGTGTGACAAGATAACAGAGGCAGAAATCTTCATTATTTTATGGAACACAAAAAAGCGAATGGCAGAACATTCGCTTTTTTTATTTGTTGAGGATGAAACGCAAAGTTTGTAAGTTGAACAGAATGAAAACCATTTTTCTTTTTTTAATTCTTCCGTTGACATTGGTTTCCCAGCAGAAACTCCTGATTCCAATGGATTTGGCGCAAACAAATCATTTGAAAGCGTACGGCATTGCATTCTGGAGTCTGGAAAAAGGGACAGAAATCGACTGGCTGTTGAATTACCGGGGCGGATCGTTTATGATCGATCAAGCTGCCCTCATTTCCAATGAATGCAGAATTCGCGGAGTTGCTTTTGAAGTTATTTCCGGCGCCCGGGCGGCTGAGATCCTGGGTGAAATCGCAGGTGAAACCAACAATATGGACGTTGTGCGTCTGGAGAAGGCGCCGAAGGTAGCGGTCTATGTTCCTCCCGGATTCAAACCATGGGATGATGCGGTCACACTTGCATTGGAGTATGCGGAAATTCCATATACAAAACTCTGGGACAAGGAAGTTCTTACGGGAAAACTTTCGGAGTTTGATTGGCTCCATCTTCATCATGAAGACTTTACCGGTCAATATGGAAAATTCTACGCGTCGCACCGCAATTCGCCATGGTACATTGAACAACAGCTGAGTTATGAAAAAACAGCCAAGGAGCTTGGATTTCAAAAAGTATCCGACGAGAAAAAGGCCGTTGCACGCAGCATCCGTGATTTTGTTGCCGGCGGCGGATTCATGTTTGCCATGTGTGCGGCAACGGACAGCTATGATATTGCTCTCGCTGCAGAAAGGGTCGACATCGTCGAATCAATGTTCGATGGTGATCCGGCCGATCGAAACGCACAATCATTGCTTGATTTTTCAAAAACATTTGCATTCCAAAATTTTACCATCGAAATGAACCCGCTGCGGTACGAGTTTTCGGATATCGACAATCCTCCCAGCGACCCGGTGCCGCTCAGAGACCCCAATACGGACTATTTCACATTGTTTGAATTCTCCGCTAAATATGATCCGGTGCCGACCATGCTTACTCAAAATCATGTGAACATCCTTAAAGGTTTTATGGGTCAGACGACCATGTATAAACGTTCATTGATTAAACCGAGTGTGATTATTCTTGCGGAGCGGGAAGGAACGGACGAAATTCGATATCTCCACGGCAATTACGGAAGAGGCACTTTTACCTTTTATGGCGGTCATGACCCTGAAGATTATCAACACGCTGTCGGCGATCCTCCGACGGATCTCAATCTTCACAAAAATTCTCCCGGGTACCGCATAATTCTTAACAATATTCTTTTCCCTGCCGCAAAGAAAAAACAGCAAAAGACATAATGACCACACCGCAGCTCTCGCTCATTATTGCAGTCTATAATAATTCCCGGGCCCTTCGTTTTATTTTTGCAGCACTGGAACGGCAAACTTTCAAAGATTTTGAAGTAATCATTGCGGATGACGGTTCAGGTCAATCAATAGCGGAAACGGTAAACCACGCGAAGCAAACATCGTCATTGTTAATTAAACATTTATGGCAGGCGGATAAAGGATGGCGAAAAAACAGAATCTTAAATTTTGCGATTCAGGAATCGTCGAGCAATCATCTGGTGTTTATCGACGGTGATTGTATCCCGGGGAAAGATTTTTTGTTGGACCATCACACGCACATGGAACCAAAAAAGGTGCTGCTGGGAAGAAGAGTGGAGCACGGAAAGCGTTGGTCGGATGAATTAACGATTGATTCAATCACCTCCGGAGCTTATGAGCAATATTCACTGCTTGATCTTTTAGACGGCATTAGAGGAATATCGGTACGTCTGGAGCATGGCATCCGAATTACTCATCCGTTTTTGCGTAAGCTGACCCAAGCCGGCAGCGGAGTTCTCGGCTGTAATTTTTCCATGAACAAAGAAGATGTTGTTGCCGTGAATGGCTTCGATGAATCATATCGCGGACCGGGAGTCGGCGAAGATACCGACATTTTGTATCGCCTCGGATTAATCGGTGTCACAGGTAAACCGATGAGAAATCTTGCAATTCAGTACCATCTGTGGCACCCCTTTACCGACGTTGCGGAAGAAAACCGCATTCGATTCGACGATGTCAAAAAGCGCAATGATCCTTATTGTATCAATGGCTTGCGCAACGGCTAATTTCACCGATCTGCAGCCCCCGTTCACCGAAAAAGTATCAACTTTTTTCTCGATTTCCGGTATGTTGACCTTACAACAGAAAGAGAAAGGAAAAAATCATGGAAATCACTCAGCGGCGCAGATTTAACGGTCAGGATAAAATCATCGGCATTGGTTTGGTATTGTTCGGATCACTCCTGCTTTTTCAGCAACTCGACCTATTCTATTTAGAGGATTTTGGTGTTCGATCTTTTTGGCATCTATGGCCGTTTCTCATTGTGCTGATTGGAGCGGGAAAAATAATTGACTCGCAGACTCCCAGGTCTATTGGTTCGGGAGCGTGGCTGATTTTTATCGGGCTTTGGTTGTATGTTTCGATCTACCACGTCTATGGATTAACGTTCAGTCAAACATGGCCTGCCGTTGTGATCGCATGGGGCGTGAGCATGATTTGGGAATCAGCGACAAAACAGTCAAAAAAAACAGAGGAATGTTAATATGAAAAATAACAACAGATCATCCGTTTCACCGCAAATTGTTTTGGGCATTATTATCATATTTATCGGATCGGTATTTCTGCTCGACAATTTTGATATTATTTACGCGGGCAGCATTCTTCGGTACTGGCCTGCGCTGCTGATTGTCTACGGAATTTCGAATATCGCTCAGTCCCGCCATATGCAGGGACAAATATTCGGCTGGATTTTTACTGCTGTCGGCACAATGATGCTGCTCGACAGGCTGGATTTTATCACGTTTCGGGTCTGGGATTGGTGGCCGGTAATATTAATTATCATCGGATTGAACTTCCTGCGCGGTTCTCTTCGCAACAAAAACAAATCCGAGTCATTTGTTATTGATTCAGATGATTCAAGCTCATATGTGAAAAACGTGGCAATGTTAAGCGGAATAAAGCGAACCATCACTTCGAAGGAATTTCGCGGAGGAGAGATCACGACGATCATGGGAGGATGTGAGATAGATCTCCGGGAAGCGGAAATGAAAGAAAACGAAGCGGCAATAAATGTTGACGTCGTCATGGGCGGCGTTGAACTGAGAGTGCCGATGGGTTGGGCGATTGCCGTTGAGGCAACTCCGATCATGGGGGGTATCGAAGATAAAACATATCAGTCAAAAGAAGGATCTTCCAAGACATTGGTCATCTCGGGGTCGGTCATTATGGGAGGGGTTGAGATAAAGAACTAATTCATCATGTTCCGGTGAACAGCCTGTTTCGAAATCTATGCATCCAATCCTCGGTGAAAAAAAACGAATAACGATTTACTTGATCATTTGGGGTGCAATCGGAGCGATGGCCGGGTACATTCTCTCGTCGTTCAACACTCACGATCTTTGGTTTTCATTGTTGTTTACCGTTCCGTTGATGCTTTTCACGGGTGAATTAAATCTTTCTTCGTGGTTTCTCTGCCGGGCATTTCCGCTGGAACGTACACATCCGTGGAAACTTGCCGTTGTTGCAATATTTTCGTTGTTCTTCATCGGCTCCATCATCACACTCGTCAGTTGGGGCTGGCTGGATATTCTCGAGAAGACAATTTCAAGAACCCTTTCTCCGATTCCGCTGATACATACGCTTTCAATCATCTTTTGGATTAGCTCCCAGCTTTTTCTCATCTCTCTTGCGCTCAGCTATCTTCTGGCGACGTTTGAACGGTCCAAAGAGTCGGAACGAAATGCGTATGAAGCACGGCTGCACGCACAACATGCCGAACTGAGGGCGCTCCGAATGCAGATCAACCCGCATTTTTTGTTCAACAGTCTCAACTCGATCAATGCGCTGGTAACCACCGATGCCGCATTGGCGAGAACCATGACGACAACATTGGCAGATTTTTTCAGGAAAAGCCTCTCCTATGGTGCGCGCGATACAATCAAACTTCAAGAGGAACTTTCGCTTCTAGATCATTATCTCGATATTGAAATGATCAGATTCGGGAAGCGGCTTTCAGTGCTTCGGCAGATCGATGAAAATACGCTACATAATCAAATACCGCCACTTCTGCTTCAGCCGCTCGTCGAAAATGCAATAAAACACGGCATATCAAACAGTATTGAAGGCGGGGTGATTGCTATTTATGCGCAAAAAAAACAGGACCGGCTTTTCATTACAATCGAAAATCCATTGGACGACACCGGTTCAGAACAGCAGGGAGCGGGAATGGGGCTGTCGATAGTAAAAAAAAGATTGGAAGCCTTGTATGGAAATGACGGAGACATTAAAACGGTCATGGTCGGAAAAGTATTCCGCGTTGTCGTTTTTCTTCCGGCAAAACAGTAATGAGGAACATGACACCGATCCAAACAATAATCGTTGATGATGAAGAGTTATCCCGAAATCTTATTCGGGAATATTTGAAAAGTCATGCGAACATAGATGTCGTTGCAGAATGTGCCAATGGCTTCGAAGCAGTAAAATCGATCGTTGAACTACAGCCGCAATTGATTTTTCTTGACATTCAAATGCCAAAATTGAGCGGATTCGAAGTGATAGAACTTCTCGAACGTCCGCC
>CAZQSI010000032.1:14867-31118 GCA_964596155.1 uncultured Chitinophagaceae bacterium | reverse complement strand
TCTGGGCATTCATCGAAATACCTGAAATGGAGAGGAAAATCAACAATTGAATCAAACGTGCATTAGAAAACTTTAATTGCATTCGAACCCCTTTTTTTTGAATTCTATAAATTATTTACCGAAATTACCAGCACTAAATAAAGCAGACTACTTTGTCCGCTTTATTATACCGATGTCATCATTTTGTCTGATCGGAAACATTGAACAATGAAATTGTAGGGTATGGCACCGACTCTTGATATCAGTATCTATGCAATTGCTTCGCTCGCAGCGACCACGGCAAATTTCGTGTTCGCGGTCTTCGTTTTGATGAAAAATCCCTCAAGCCGTCTGAATCAAACATGGTCGCTGACCATTGCGACGATTTGTATTTGGGGATTCTCGGAATTTGTTCTTCGCATTACGAATGACGCTGCAACAGCCGAAATTGTCGGAAGACTTGGAGGCATGGGATTTTGTTTTCTTCCGGCACCCTTCTTTCACTTTACGCTAGAATTCACCGGCCGTCATGATTTCGCCAAAAAGTGGATGACACATATCTACGCACTGGGCGGACTTATCTGTTTATTTCATCTGCAGGGATATGTAACAAAAATCATTCAGCTGCCATGGGGATTTACGTTCTCTCCGCACGTGCTGTACATTCCGTTTATTGCCTGGCTTGAAATCTGCTTTATCTTCGGTATTTACTATTGCTGGAAAAAATACGCCATATCAAAATCACTCCGGGAACGGAAGCAGACATTGCTCATCATTCTCGGCGCTTCGATACCGCTCTCCATCGGTTCGCTCACAGATGCATTTCTGCCGTTGTTCGGGATGGAAGTGCTCAGGACTGCCGTTGCAGCAACGACCGTAACGGTTGCTCTCGTCAGCATCGGTGTGGTGCGGTATCAATTGATGTCGCTGACTCCCGAAACGACCGCCAGCATTATCCTTGAAACCATGGGCGATCTTGTTATTGTGACGGATACGAACGGTTTTGTCCGTTTCGCAAACAATGCATTCCGAAAAACGCTCGGATACGAATCGAATACGATTCGCGTGGAAGACTTTATCCATGATTCGGACGTACTTCGGGAGTCGCTCGGATCCAACACCTCGCTGAAATATGAAACACAATATCGGCGAAAGGATGGAAGCACTTTTCCGGTCTCGTTATCGGTCAGCCATATTATCGATAAACAGGAGCGAGTCGGAATTATTTACGTCGCCGTTGATATTTCCGATCTGATTGAGGTGGAAGACAAACTGAGGGAAAGTGAGGGGATGTTCAGAGCATTATCCGAAGCATCGCCCGCATCCATCTTTGTGTATCAGGACGACAAGTTTAAATATGTCAACAAAGGCGCGGAAATTGTTAATGGATACAGCCGCGAAGAATTGCTGTCAATGAGATTTACGGATCTGATCCATCCTGACCATCGCGAAATCGTCAAAGAACGGGCGGTGTCCAGGATGCACGGCGGGAACGTTCCCCATCGGTATGAAATTAAAATCGTCCGCAAAGACGGCGAAGTCCGCTGGCTGGATTTTGCGGGGGCAAAAATCGAACTGAACGGAAAAGCGGCTGGAGTCGGTTTGGCATTTGATATTACCGAACAAAAGCTGGCGAGCGACACACTGCGTGAACAGGCCGCGCTGCTCAGCAATGCAACGGATGCCATTATCGTGATTGATATCGACGAAAAAGTTCGCTTCTGGAACCCCGCGGCAGAACAACTGTACGGCTGGAAATTATCGGCTGTGATCGGCAGAAATATTCGGGATGTGATTAAGCCGAAGAACGATGAAACATTTGCCGAAGCGTGGGATTCCGTCTTCCAGAAAAACGATTGGAGCGGCGAAATGGTGCAGGCAAACCGCGACGAAAAAGAGATTATTGTGGCAAGTCGGTGGACGCTGATCAATGACGACAAGTCACAGCCGCGCTCTATTCTTATGCTTAACACCGACATCACGGAGAAGAAGGCGTTCGAATTGCAGTTCCTGCGTATGCAGAGACTTGAAAGCCTCGGCACGCTCGCATCGGGTATCGCCCACGATCTGAACAATATTTTGGCGCCGATTATCGTAGGTGTGGGAAGCATCAGAAGAGTTCTGAAGGAAGAAAAGAAGGAAGTGCTCGAAGTGATGGAGTCAAGCGCAAGACGCGGCGCGGCACTTGTGCGGCAGATTCTCACCTTTGCGCGGGGAGCAGCATCGGAACGGTCGGTGATTCATTTGAAATACCAGCTGCTTGAGATGAAGAAGATTGTTCAGGAAACATTTCCGAAAACCATCAATGTATCCATGCATGTTCCTCATGATGTCCATCCAATTGCCGCCGACGATGTACAGTTCCATCAAATTCTTCTCAATTTGTGCGTGAATGCCCGCGACGCGATGCCCGCCGGCGGTTCGATTACCGTTGAGGGAAAAAACGTGGAGCTGGATGACGCCTTTGTTGCAAAACATCCGGGAGCCAAAACGGGATCATTTGTTCAGGTATCCGTTGCGGATACGGGAACGGGAATTTCCCCCGCCGTGCTCGAAAAAATGTTCGATCCCTTCTTCACCACCAAGGAAGCGGGACACGGTACGGGACTCGGTCTTTCAACCGTCGCTTCCATTGTCAAAAATCATGGCGGATTTCTGCATGTGCAGAGCACGCTCGGTGTAGGAACAACGTTCTTTATTTATTTCCCCGCAATCAAAGAGGAAATTAAAGAAGGAATACAAAGCGATCCGCAAAAGATTCCTTCCGGTGACAACAAACTTGTGTTGATTGCAGATGACGAATCGTCCATCATTGAGATTGTGCGGGAAACACTCGAAGCTCATCAATATACCGTCGTCACCGCCTTCAACGGCAGGGAGGCGGTCGAAGTGTATACTCAGAAAAAAGATTCAATCGCAGCGATCGTAATCGATCTTGGTATGCCGCTGATGGACGGTATTACGGCAATCCGCCTGATTCGGATGATGCATCACGATGTCAAAATTATTGCGGTGAGCGGCAATTCACCCACCGTTACCGAGTTTAATCTTGAAACATCCGGCGCCGATGCGTTTCTCCAAAAACCATTTTCCTCATTTGCACTGCTTGACACCCTCCATACCGTTCTGCACGAAGATCCGGTTCATGTGCTGAGCTAAAAAGAAGACAAATTGGTTCGTTGAATACAACCGAAAAGTATATTACTTTGGTACACTGACTGAACTTGGTTCCGAGATTCGACCATCATTATTCCATCTATCAATCAAAAAAAGGAAGCACAACATGCCTATAGCCGTTTTTTTTGTTGGCCATTGGTTTCTCTCATTGTTTAGCCAGACATTTTTTCTTCACCGGTATTCCGCCCATAAAATGTTCACTATGAACAAATTCTGGGAGCGGTTTTTCTATTTGTTCACTTTTATTACACAGGGATCATCGTTCCTGAATCCCCGTGCTTATGCCATCATGCACAGAATGCATCATGCGTACAGCGATACGGAGAAGGATCCGCATTCACCGCACTATTTCAAGAGCATGTTTCAGATGATGATGCGGACCAAAGATATTTATCTCGATATTTTACTGAGAAAAGTCGATTCACCGAAGAATTTTGAAAAAGATGTTCCCGAATGGAAGTGGCTGGACAAGGTTTCGTCCTGGTGGACACCCCGCATTTTGTGGGGAGTTGGATATTTTGTTTTTTACGCTTTCTTTGCAACGGAGTGGTGGATGTATCTGCTGCTTCCGCTCCATTTTATCATGGGTCCGATTCACGGCGGGATAGTGAATTGGTTCGGTCATAAACTCGGATATGTGAATTTTAAAGACACGGCCGATCAATCGAAAAATACACTTCCGTTGGACTTTGTTACCTTTGGTGAATTATTCCAAAACAATCATCACCGTTATCCCAATAATGCAAATTTCGCAAAAAAGTGGTTTGAGATAGATCCCACGTACCCCATCTTAAAGATTCTGTCGTGGCTGAAGATCATTCGATTTACGCGATCTACGGATTGAACAAAAAAAGGTAACCCCAAACCATGTTTGGGGTTTTTTGTTTTATCATTGAACTTTTGAGATTTTCAGGGCGTTATTACTGGACAATGAAGGAGAAATCAATGAAAAACCGTCTTATTATTCTGTTTTCCGCCCTCTTTATCTGGGTCACCTATACCGTGGTGGACACCAGCCTGCAAAGCAATTTATTCAAGGAGTGGGATTATCTGATGAGCATTCCGTGGATGCAAGCTACATTGTGGGATTTCTACGCCAATATTTTTGTTCTGCTGGTCTGGGTCTATTACAAAGAACCAACTCTTCTCATGAAGGGATTATGGACAGTTCTATTTATCACACTCGGGAGCATAGCAGTTGCAGGATATGTTCTGATCCAGTTGTTCCGGCTCAATCCGGGAGATGGTCTTGAAAAAGTGCTATTACGCAATTAATGACCTAAAACGCAAATCCAAAGAGAATCACAATTTTAGAGAATACCGAAATGATTGAGCTATTATTGCACACATCGTTACTCGGCTACGCCGTTGTTTTTTCCATGATGTGCATATTGTGGCTGATTTACCGTGCCACGAACAAACCGATGATTGTTGATGCGGGTTGGGGCTACGGTCTTGCACTGATCGGAATCTTCTATGCGTTCAACGGCGATGGTGACACGACTCGGCGTCTGATTATCGGCGTAATGACCGGTATTGCCGGAATTCGACTCGGAACGTATCTGCTGACGACCCGGATCATCGGAAAGCACCATGATGCGCGGTACGATATGTTGGAACAGGAATGGAAGAAAAACATTCCGTTCCGGTATTTTCTTTTTTATCAGTACCAGGCCATTGCGATCGTCCTTATTACGGTGCAATTCATCGTCATTGCGGATAATCCGTCGCCGGAATTATCCATGCTTGAATATGCAGGGATCGGACTCTGGCTGATTTCGGTGATCGGACAATCCGTATCAGACGCGCAATTGAATGCATTTAAAAATGATCCTTCCAACAAAGGAAAAGTTTGCCAAGTCGGATTGTGGAATTATTCCCGTCATCCGAATTATTTTTTCGAATGGCTGATCTGGCTGGCGTATCTCTCCTTTGCACTGGCATCGGACGGGGGATGGATCGCCATTCCTGCACCGGCGATAATGCTCTATCTTCTGCTTCGGGTGACCGGAATCCCGTTAACGGAAGAAAATGCCGTTAAATCGAAAGGCGACCTGTACCGAGAGTATCAACGGACTACAAGCGCTTTTATTCCATGGGTGAAAAAGAAATGATCTCGAAACTTTTAGAAAAAAATATTATTCCTGATCGTCTGATCCGGCACGGCATTCGCCGGTTGCTTGCCCGGCGGCTCCGCGAAGAAACAAAAGGGAACGCAGAACAGCAGCAGACACACTTCATGAAAATGATTGAGTTCCTGAAGCAAAATCCGATCGCCGTGAACACTCATGATGCCAATGAACAGCATTACGAAGTGCCGACCGAGTTCTTCAAACTTGTGCTGGGCAAGCATATGAAATACAGTTCGGGATATTGGAAAGAAGGAACCGTCTCAATTGAACAGTCCGAAGAAGACATGCTGGAACTGACAGTGAATCGGGCGGACATTGTCGACGGAATGAATATTCTGGAACTCGGGTGCGGCTGGGGATCGCTTTCGCTGTATATGGCTGCGAAATTTCCCAATGCGAACATCACCGGAGTTTCCAATTCAAGAACGCAAAAGGAGTATATCGACGAACAGGCGGCTCGCCGCGGATTGACAAATCTTTCAATTATCACTGCGGATATGAATTCGTTTCATCTTGATCAGCAGTTCGACAGAGTGGTTTCGGTGGAAATGTTCGAGCATATGCGGAATTACCAAAAACTGCTCAAAAAAGTATCATCAATGGTTGTTGACGGCGGCAAATTGTTTGTGCATATCTTTACCCATAAGAGATTCGCCTATCTGTTCGAAGTGAAGGATGAGAGCGATTGGATGTCCAAGTATTTCTTTACCGGGGGAATTATGCCGAGCGACCATCTGCTGCTCTATTTTCCCGATCATGTTGCAATCCGGCGCCACTGGCATGTTTCCGGCATCCATTACAGCAAAACGAGCGAAATGTGGCTGAAGAATATGGATGCCCATGAATCGGAAATCCGGGGATTATTTCGTGAAACATACGGAAACGGTCAGGAAACAAAATGGTGGGCCTACTGGCGGATCTTTTTCATGTCGTGCGCCGAATTGTGGGGATACAACAACGGGGAAGAGTGGATCGTCAGCCATTATCTTTTTGAAAAACGTTCAGCAGGATTGAATACATGAAAACACTCACAGCACTCTTATTATTGTATACAGTAACATTCTCCGCAGAGAGGACTGAACGGTTCGTCGGAACGGCCGTGGATCTTAACAGCGGCAAATTGATTTATGTTGAAGAACATGAATCGTATTATAAGAACGGCGTCAACACCGGTTCACTGATTACCTACAGGGATGAAACGAACACCGTCATCGGGAAAAAGGAGATCACATTCAACGGCAGATCACCCATTGCGGAATTCCGCCGAGAGGATTTCAGATTCGGAACGATTGAGTCCGCTGCGATTGCGGGTAACAGAATACGGTTAATTAATAAAGAAAATTCGAATGCTGAAACTGAGGAAGAGCTTCTGAGTGTGCCGATGCCGATTGCCGTGGATGCCGGTCTTAATAATCTGGTGCGCAATCATTGGGATTCGCTGCAGAGAGAATATAACATTGCTTTTAATTTTGCCGTTCCGTCACAGCTGGATTATTACAGCTTTCGGGTTGTGAAAGACCGGAATGAATCGTTTCGCGGCCGCCGAGCGATGGTGGTCAGGTTTGAATCGGATCACTGGTATATCCGTTTGTTTGTTGATCCGGTGATCGTTTGGTACGACGAAGAAACGCGGCGAGCAGTGAAATACGAAGGGATTTCGAATATTTATAATGCCGACGGGAAAAGCTACATCGTTCGTGTGACGTTTGATAAGCCGGGTCCGTAAGAATTTAATAATTGTGAAATTGATTATTTGCGGAATTTTCAAATTTTATAAGAACAGGAACTGCAATATAATTATCTGATGGAAAAACTGGCAATCATAGGAACGGGTATAGCAGGCATGGGAGCCGCATACTTTCTGAAGGATGATTTTGACATTACGATGTTCGAAAAGAACTCGTACGTCGGCGGACATACGAACACAGTGACTGTGGATGAAGAGGGGACGGAGATTCCCATCGATACAGGATTCATGGTCTTTAATCACGTCACCTATCCGAACCTGCTCCGATTATTTCAGGAATTGCGCGTTCCCGCAAAACCAACATCGATGTCCTTCTCTGTGCAGCATGTTCCTTCCGGGCTTGAATTTTCCGGAAGCGGTCTGAACGAGCTGTTTGCCCAGCGGAAAAATATTTTCAATCCGCGCTTTATCAACATGCTGCTGCAAATCAACCGGTTCAACGATGAGTGTGTTGAAGTGCTGAATGATCCAAGATTGCAGGAAATATCATTGGCGGACTATGTCAAAAAAAAGGAATACGGCGACGATTTTCTATACAAATATCTCATCCCCATGAGTTCCGCCGTTTGGTCCACTCCGGTCGATCAGATGCTGAATTTCCCGGCCTTTTCGCTTGTGCGGTTTTTTAAAAATCACGGATTTCTCGGATTGAAGACCCAGCATCAATGGTATACGGTAGTGAACGGCAGCAAAACGTACCGAGACGTATTGATCGAACCGTTTAAAGAAAGAATACGGATCAATGCGCCGGTGGCGCGGGTGGAGCGCACGGCAGACAACGCAACAGTGATTCTGAACAACGGGCAGCGAGCGGAGTTTGACAAGGTAATCTTTGCTTCCCATGCCGATGAAACGCTCGCAATGATCGCAGAGCCGACGCCGGACGAACGCCGTCTGCTCGAATCGTTCTCGTATCAGAAAAATATTGCATTGCTTCATACGGACGAGTCCGTGATGCCGAAAACAAAGCGCGCGTGGTCGTCATGGAATTACAGAATTGAACGCGATGATGCCGGTTCGGCTCCGAGCACGATTTACTGGATGAACAGGCTGCAGCAGGTTTCGAAGCGAAAAAATTATTTTGTGAATATCAACGGAGAGGGAATCGTCAATCCCGAATCTGTGTTGAAGAAAATAGAGTATACACATCCCGTCTTCAATGTAAAGTCTCAGAAAAGTCAGACCGAATTATCCTCATTAAACCGTACCGGGCCGCTGTATTATTGCGGAAGTTATTTCAGATACGGATTTCATGAAGATGCATTTCTCTCGTCCCTGCAATTGAGCAGAATGCTGGTGAAACGACCTCTATGGGAGTAATGCTGTGAAGAATCAAACCCCCAAACCGACTGAGAACATGACATCATCATTGTATGAATGCGATGTGATGCACCACCGTCTCGAACCGCTGAAACACCGGTTTAATTATAAGCTCTTCATGTTTCACCTCGATCTTGACGAGCTGGATAAGCTCCATTCCTCCTACCGGCTGTTCAGCCGCAACCGTTTCAATGTGTTCACATTCAGAGATTCCGATCATGTAAACTTTGGGAAAGCCACGCTGAAAGAGAACATTCTGGAATATCTGAAAAACAACGGCATCGAATTGAACAATGGAAGGATTGTCCTTGTTACACATTTGAGAATGTTCGGATATATTTTCAATCCCGTATCGTTCTATTTTTGCTTTGATGAACAGGGAACACCGGTATGCGCCATTCCCGAAGTGGGAAATACGTTCGGCGAACTGAAGCCGTATTTACTTGGTCCGGAACACAGAACGGACACCGGTTTCAGGAAACAGATGCAGAAATTCTTTTATGTTTCGCCGTTCATTGATTTGGACGCGACATTCGACTTCAATCTTCATCTGCCCGGCGAGCGGCTTCACATCGCCATCGATGATTACCACGACGGCAGAAAATTTTTTCTGTCGGCGGTGACAGGAGTCCGGAAGCCGATCTCCGATGCACGGTTGCTCTGGTATGTCGTCAGATTTCCCTTTATTACGCTGCAGGTGATCGGACTGATCCATTGGCAGGCGCTGAAACTATATCTCAAACGGCTGCCGTATTTGAAAAAAACAGACAAACCCGAATTGCAAAAGGAGATGGTACAATGGAACAAGTAACAAAACGGTCCCTTTCCGAGATTATCCAATCGGATCGGCCGATGTCCGTTTATGAACGCATCGCGCTCAGGCTGTTGACGAGTTTGACCAAAGGGAGTTTGATGTTGACACTTCCCGGCGGAGAGATGCTGCGTATCGGCGATCCGAATGCTTCGGTACAGGCAACGCTGCGTGTGCAGAATGCCGACATGTTCCGGAAGAGCATTCTGTACGGTGATGTCGGCTTCGGGGAATCGTATGTAGACGGTGATTGGGATACAGACAGCATTACGAACTTTATTTCATGGTGGATTCTTAATTATGAAAACAATCCCTCCCTTTCAGGATCGAAACGGAAGTTTTCTCCGATGGGACTTCTGCAGCTCTTTGACAGAATGACTCATCTCTTCCGTTCCAACACCAAATCGGGAAGCAAAAAAAACATAGCGGAGCATTATGATCTGAGCAATGATTTTTATTCACTCTGGCTCGATCCGTCGATGACGTACTCATCCGCATATTTCGAGAGCGGCGCCTCGACATTGGAAGAAGGACAGCGGGAAAAATATGACCAGCTCTGCCGCAAGCTGAGGATCAATGAACACGATCACGTCCTCGAGATCGGCAGCGGATGGGGAGGTTTTGCCGTGTATGCGGCAAAACAATACGGGTGCCGCATCACAACCATCACGATTTCCAAAGAACAGTATCACTTTGCGAAACGCCGCATCGAACGCGAGGGAGTTGCGGACCGCGTTGAGATCAAATTAATGGATTACAGAGATCTGACCGGGCAATACACAAAGATAGTATCCATCGAAATGCTCGAAGCTGTCGGGCATGAGTTTTTGGAAACATTCTTCCGGAAGTGCCAGCAAGTGCTTGCACCGAATGGAC
Organism: uncultured Chitinophagaceae bacterium; assembly: GCA_964596155.1. GTDB lineage: Bacteria > Bacteroidota > Ignavibacteria > UBA10030 > UBA8401 > UBA8401. The sequence goes on along the minus strand of CAZQSI010000032.1, from coordinate 21,076 downwards.
TGATGGGACTGCAGGTCATCACTTCACCCGATGCTCGGTATGATGAATTCCGCACCGGCGTCGATTGGATTCAAAAACATATTTTTCCGGGAACGCTGCTTCCTTCCATTGCCGCAATGAATACCGCGGTCAACAAGACGGGAGAAATGCATCTGTTCGATCTTAAGGATTTCGGTACGGATTATGCAAAAACACTCTCGCTCTGGCGGGAGGCATTTAATAAAAAAATCGGACAGATTAAAGAACTTGGATTTGACAACCGTTTCATCCGTAAGTGGAACTACTATCTGAGTTATTGCGAAGCAGGATTTGCCATGCGTAATATCTCCGTCGTTCAGATGATATATACGAAACCGAACAATATTGCACTTTAACCGGACCATCAACCCCACATGACCCAAAGGATACAGGACAATGAAAACTGCTGTACGTATAATGCTATTTACCATCGTCGGATTCGGAGCGGCAGCCATCGCCGCTGAAGAGCCGTCATATAAGATCGTGTCAACCGACGGCGATTTCGAGATACGGGCATATGCTCCTTATTGCGTCGTCGAAACTTTTGTCGCCGGAACGGATTTTAACGATGCGTCGAATGCCGGCTTCAAAAAACTCTTTAAATACATCTCGGGAGACAATCGTTCTCGAAAAGATATTCCGATGACGGCGCCGGTGACATCTGCGAAAAGCGAAAAGATTGAAATGACCGCACCGGTGACTTCGTCGCCATCAGGTGATGGTTATATCATCGGATTTGTCATGCCAGAAGGATTCACACTCGAAACGACGCCCCTGCCGCTTGATTCCACGCTCAGGATAAGAGAGGTTCCCGCACGAACCGTTGCTGTCATTCGATTTTCCGGCAGATGGACTTCATCTTCAATGGATGAACATGAAGCATTGCTTCTGAAATGGATAACATCGAAGAATCACCTTCCCATTGGTCAATCCGTCGTAGCCCGGTATGATCCTCCCATTATGCCCTGGTTTCTGCGTCGGAACGAAATTCAGATAGAGATTGCTCCTTAACACCCCGTTGTGATATTTGCACAATATCCATATGCGTTGAATATGGATATTGTGCGTACTTCCTTGAAACACTCAGTTCATCTTCCTACATTGTCCATACGTTTATTTCCATAAAAGAGGGGAACATTATGCAAATTCGTGTTCTGATCTGTTGTTGCTTTTCTGCCGTCCTGTTTCCATTCTGCTCTCAAAACGGCTCCGAAACGAAAAAAGAGAAGTCGGTCGTTGTCGCCATTTCCCAGCACCCGTATACGTTTAATCCCATCGTTGCAAAAAATGATGTGGCGAGGGATATTTCTTCGCTTGTCTATCCGGGACTGTTTTACAGAGAATATAATGTAAAGAACAATACTGCTGCCTTTAAACCGCAGATTGCGTCGTGGAGCGAACCATTCGGATCGTATGTCATGATAAGAATAAAACCGGATGCCAAATGGACAGATGATATACCGGTGAACGCACGGGATATCCTTTACTCGTATCAGCTTTATGCTAGCGATGAATTGGGAACAATTTGGCGTCCATTGCTTAACGGATTGAAGACCGCCGAAGACGGAAAAATCGATGTTGCTAATGCCATCACCATCGACGACGACAGTACGGTGACGTTTCATTTTACCGACGAAGCCTCGGTGAATTATCTTGTCTTTACCGTGCCCATTCTTCCGAAGCATCAGATGGATGCTCTGCCGTTTGTGCAGCTGAAGTCGAGGATTCCGGTGAAAGCACCGACTATTGCCGGACCGTTTCTTGTAGCGGGATTGAACGACCAGGAGATTGTGCTTTCACGAAATGATCTTTCGATTTTACCTCAACCGGCGAAACTCGACAAAATTATCTGCCGATTGCTAAAAGACAAAAAATCGACGATTGAAGCACTCAAGGCCGGAGAAATTGATGTCGCAACCAACCTTACCGCTGCGGATGTAGCGGAAATCAAAGACGCCAACGGTTCGATGGAAGCAGTTGCATTTCCTCCCCGTCGGTATCATGTGATCGGCTGGAACAATATTGATCCCGAAATCTATCGTTCCACCGGCGGTGAAAAACTGAAAGGGCACCGCTTGTTTGGCAGCACCGATGTGCGCCGCGCGCTGACGTATGCAATCAACCGCGACGAGATTCTGAAAGAAGTGGGGGGAGAGCAAGTTGTCCGCGCTTTCGGACCGATTTCCCCAATGTTTACGGCAGAGTACCACGATACACTCCATCAGCCGCCGTTTAACCCCAATGAAGCGAGGTTGCTGCTGTTGCGCGAAAGCTGGCAGGATCTGACGAGATCAGGAACGATTGAAAAATACAACAAGCCGTTTTCATTCGCTCTTAAAGTTTCTGCTGATGATGTGCGCGGCATAAAAATAGCGGAAATGGTAAAAAAACAATTGAAAGATGTCAGCATCGATGTTATCGTGGAATCGGTCGATCCAAAAAAGTTTCCCGAGATCATTAAAGAAAAGGATTTCGATGCCTTTGTCGGAGCAGTGGATGTTCCGGGAACGCTCTCGCTGGAGCGGTACTGGGGAATGAATTTGCAGGAAAGCGATTTGAATTTTGTCTCCTACCGTAACAAGAGGGTCGCGGATATCATTGACTCGGTCCGTATCATTGAAAATGCAAAACACCGCACAGCATTATGGAAAGAATTCCAGGATATTATTCAGGAAAAACAGCCCTATACATTTTTGTTTTGGGAATCGCAATATGCCGTAAAATCGAAACGATTGAAAGGTATTGCATTTACGCCGGATGGATTCTTCAGCCATGCATGGGACTGGAACATTACCGACTAACAGCATGAGATGTTCAGTTTGAACAACCAGCATGTAAAATATTTTGTATTCATCTTCTTCCTCCTGACGGCCGGTCAAGCGGGAAACGGTCAGGAAATTTCCGACATTTTCTTAAATCAGGCGTTAAACGTCCGTGTGGAGTCGGTGCAAATGGAATTGCTGGATCAGTTGATGCTTGAGTCGGGTCTCGTATTCCCCGTCCATGCAAAACCAATCACTCATCGGGAGTGGCGGACGTATGTGACTGCCGCACTGCAGAACAAAACCGTACAGATCTCTCCACGGTTAAGAGCGAAACTTGAACAATACATACCGAACTACAGATATCGTTCAGCGTGGCATTCGGAGATGTTCAGCAGAATCGGGTTTGAAACAATTCAGCGTTCCGATGACGCCGTGCCGTATTTCAACCGGTATGAAGATCGGCTTCCGATTGCACGGTTCAGTTATCAGGCATCCCGCGATACCGCATTCGGTTTTTCCATTCAGATGCGGATTGAAAATTTTTGGCCGGTGTATACAACAACGAATAATCGAACAAATCTGCCGGAAGATATACGCAGGGATCTTGATTTCAGAGTCTTTCACAGGGCATATTTCAGTTACCAAACTCCGAGAATGACGTTTCAGTTCGGACGGGATAAAATGTTCTGGGGAGTCGGCGAACAGGCATCAACATTTCTCTCGCACAACGTTCCGTATTTTGATTATATCAAATTCGTGCTTTGGTTCGATGTGCTAAAATTTTCCATGGCATATATCAGTCTCACGGATTACGAACCGCAGGGTTTGGTTAAAACACAGCCGCAGATCGGATTATTGGATAAACCGGAGCGAAACATGATGTTGCAGCGGGTGGAATGGAATCTGTTTCCTTCCTTATCCATCGGTACGTCGTATATGAAAATTATCTTCGGACGCCTGCCGAAACTCGGGGATGTGAATCCGTTCATTTGGCAGCACAACTTATTCAAGGAATACCAAAATAGCCTGATGTCGTTCGATGCGGTGTGGGGAATTCTTCCGGGAATTCAATGGTACGGCGAAATCACTTCCGATGAAATTCAATCCAGCGGCGATGCGAAATATGATGATCCGGGAGGAAAAACAACACTGGCGTATCAAACTGGAATAAAGACAATGTTCTTCGGATTTAAAACCGTTGTGGAATATGTCGTCATTGCTCCATATATGTATAATTTTCCGATTTTTGAAGGCAGAGCGATTGATCTTGACGGTGTTGATTATTCACCGACAACCGTTCGTGATGTTATCGCACGGCCGCTTGGTCATTGGCTTCCGGCAGATTCCAAGAATATCTATGCGTCGATCGAGAAAGAGATATTCGACGATATTTTCGTAAAAGTGATTGCTGAACGGCGAGAAAAAGGAGCAGTCAATCTGCTCGATCCCTATCCAGCTCCCACGGTCGTCGTCCCGGACAGTCCGACCGGTATTGTCCAAACAACCGATTTGATTGGTCTCTATAATAAGTTTCGAACTCGACTTTGGGAAATTCGACTTTCGGCAACGCATTATTCGATTAATAATGTTAACAACATCGCAAATGTCCGTAAGGACGGCATTGAGGCAAAAGCTTCCGTAAGTTTCAGATTATTTTAATGACCAACTTTGCTTTCACCGCCCGATCCCTAGCCTGTTCCATTCTCTTCTTCGCGTTGATGTCTGCTGCACATTCGGATCGATTGTATGCGGAGCCGACGCAGGATTCCGCTGCTCACAACATATCATTCGGATATGCCAACGACAATTTCCTGTTCGGAAACGAAATCAACTCATTAGTATCCTCGAATATTTTCCCTTCAAGGGATGATTTCATCACTACCAGTTTCTTTCTTTCATGGAAAGCCGCATCGTCTCAAGGATTATTTTCTTCAGATCTCTTTTTCCATCTTGTGACCGACCGGGAAAGAAACTTCAGAACCGATTTGATGATGATTCGAAGCACGGTGGAACGCATGTGGGGACCCGTACGATACCGAACCGGCATCGGGATGCAGGTGACCGGGAATTTAGGGGGAAGAAGGATACAAAATTTTTATCATCGCATATTCGGTTACAGAACCGTGGAACTCCTGTATCGGGATAATCCGGCGGTTGGATTCCTGCTGCCGGGAAGAGTGGAATATATCATCGACGGGCTCGAAGGAACCGAAGTGACACCGTTTGTTGCCGCGCTGTACTCAAGCAAAGAAATTCCGAAATATATTCGTTCCGGCATTGCCGTCAATATGAAAATCTCGGGCATACACTTTGACGTTGTTGCCGGCTATAATCACCGTTATGAGATTCATGCGCAATACTCTTCAATCTTCGGTTCTTCGTGGTATTATGGAATGTTATGCGATGTAAGATTGAGCGATGATTATTCGGGGGCGGTGTGGATAACGAAAGATCAATACGGCGCGGTGAATAACCTTCATTTCGGAATGAACTTCGGATGGAACATCAACTGGAGCGGTTCGGCGAAGTTGAGGGATGTGACATTTCCGTAGCAATGCCGGATCGGCATAAAATCCGATCCGGCTTCCTGTCAGGCTTATTTTACAATAGCCAGCAATTCCACTTCAAAAATGAGCGTCGAACCTCCCGGAATCGGTCCGGATCCGGTGTTGCCGTATCCGAGTTTTGACGGAATGTAGAGTTCCCATTTTGAACCGACCGGCATTAACTGAAGCGCTTCGGTCCATCCGGGAATGACTCCGCTGACCGGCAGCGTGATCGGTTCTCCCCGGCTGAACGAATTGTCAAACTCCATGCCGTTCAGCAGCGTTCCGCGGTAATGCACTTTCACTTCATTCGTTGCTTTCGGTTTTTTTCCCGTTCCCGCTTTGATAATTTTATATTGCAGTCCGCTTGCAGTGGTGACCACGCCCGGTTTCGATTTATTCTCTGCTAAAAATTTTTCGCCTGCTTCATTTGCTGCGCCGGATTCCTTCAGCTGTTTCTCCTGTGCCTTCGTCATCATTTTTTGCTGAAAGGACATCATCGTTTCCTGGATCTGTTCGTCTGTCATCAGACGGTTGCCGGAAGTGTCCGCCGCGTCTTTCAATCCCTGAAGAAATGCCTCGGGTGCGATGTCGATGCCCTGACGTTGAAATGTCATTCCGACATCGAGTCCGATGCTGTAGCTGACGCTGTCCATATCTGTTTTTAAGTCCGTCTTGTTACTGCCGCAGGAGACGAGAAAAAATCCTGCGGAGAGGATAAGAAGTTGTTTCATGGTAATCTTTCGTTTGTGTGTGATAATGACCAAAAGTTGATTGAAAAAAAAAGCCCCCAACTGAGGAGGGCACGAGAAACGATAATTGATGGTTTGTCTGTTCGTCTTCTGTAAAATTACTGTTCAATATAATCCTTCAAAAAGAG
>CAZQSI010000032.1:0-14767 GCA_964596155.1 uncultured Chitinophagaceae bacterium | reverse complement strand
GTTTGTCTGTTCGTCTTCTGTAAAATTACTGTTCAATATAATCCTTCAAAAAGAGGAATGCAACAGATAATGCCGGAGCCTTGATGCGGCGAACGTCTTGTTACGGTTGATTGGATGGCGGGAGATGCCGGAAAAGGAGCGCCTGCTCCGCTTTTCACCATGACAATTTTTTGACCTTCTTTCGACACTTCCGTGGCACGGCGACCCTCCGTATATGCTACCTTGCTGGTGTTCCAATCAGCAAAAACCAATCACCACAATTTACAGGAGGAGATATGAAAGGAAGAAAACTTGTTTCGACGCTGCTGCTGACGCTTTGTTCAGCGGTTGTTGTTCCGATGTCAGCTCAGACAAATACCGAGATGAACCAGATCGTCCTGGGAGAACGAAACTACGGCGGTCCCCGACTGGGAGTCACGCTGGTGCCTGGCGAGACAGTCATCGCGTCGGAGTTGAAGAAGAAGAACGTCGGTCGAATGATAAGTCAGTTTGGCTGGCATTTTGAATATCAAGTCGTTCCTGACGGTGGCGGTCCATCGTTTGTGATACAATTTGTCCCTTTGCTGGGCGGCGTAGAATACGGCACGTTAATTCCGAGTGCAACGCTCGGCATGGGTGTCCGCCTGCCGGGCGGAATAGAATTCGGCATGGGGCCCAATATCATTATTACCCCTGAAAAAATCTCGTCGGCACTGGTGATGTCCGTCGGCCAGAATTTTTCGTACGGCGGCGTGAACATTCCGCTGAATCTCGTCTTCGCCACCAATCCGAACGGAAACAGAATCTCTGTTGTCTTCGGATATGCATTACAAAAAGCGCAGTAAACTTGAGGAGAATTGTCATGACCACTATTATCGCTTTCTATCATCCTCGAATTGTCTGCTGCCTGCTGATTGCCGCAACAGTGCTGGCGGCGGGCTGCAGTCAGAGTATCATGGTAACCCGAAAGGGGAATCCGATGTCGAATGACAACATTTCGGTGGATCAGTTCAATCGACTCCGGTCCGATAAATATTTTGACATGCATTTGAACGATTCGACGGTGGTTCCGGTAAAACTTATTTCAGCATCGGTCGATTCAATCATCATCGAAACGGTGAATTCGGAGGAGCGGATGTCGGTGCCGGTGACGGATGTTGCCCGGCTGGAATATCATCAAAACGACCAGGGGTTTAATGCAATGATCGGTGCATTTGTCGGCCTCGTGATCAGCGGCGCTGTGTCGCGCATGGCGATTGATCCTCATCAGAGCAGCTCTTCGGTGAAAGGATTTGCGTTAATCCTGAGCGGCACTGCAGCGGGGGGATGGCTGGGGTACAACAGCACGTCGACGATTGATTATCGGTTTGATCCTGAGAGAAAATATTGATGATCTAAACATCGGTGCTCCGTGAACAGCAATACTCGGATCTTAAACGGAAGAACAAAACATATGGCGGACGCAGGCGGAAAACGATGGAATAGATGAGGTTTCTATCCATCTTATAACGCCGCGTTCCGCCGTCATGAAACCTACATTTTCCTTTCCCCGAATTGGATTCGCGAAGAAAAATCCTTCATTGCATTCATCTGCAAAAGTGTGCGAACTCTATTGGGATGACCGGCAAAAAAATATTTGAAAGATTTCATGAAGACCGGCTCGAACATTCATTATTAATCTATAACAGCACTGCATTATTAAGCGTGTGTCAAGATAACCTCAAGACACTATTACGTGAATGGAATCCAATCTTAATAATGACGTAACATCAGCGTAACAGCTTAATGCTATTTTTGTAGCGGTATTATGAACAATAATAATCATGAAAGAAAATTTATGACGAAGAATCGCTCAACAGCTGCCATTGGTGCCTGTCTATTACTTTTTGGATTATGTCCGTGTTTTCTATTCAGTCAGCATCAGGAAATAGCTGCAATGGCAAACAGGGCAACGCCGATGGCGGGAGGAACGTTTACCGGTTCCGTTGTGGATCAAAACAGCGGTGAAGCACTAATAGGAGCCAATATCCTCATTCTTGAGACAAAACGCGGTGCTATGTCCGATATTGAAGGAAAGTTTCGAGTTCAAAAAATACCCGCAGGAATGTACGATGTGAGAGTTTCCTTTATCGGTTACGAAACAAAATTGATCTCCGGAGTTGAGATGAGAAATAATGAAGTGACCTCGCTTGCGGTGAGTCTCTCCGAAGATCAGGGAATTATACAGCGTGAAGTGGTGATTAATGCGACGGCCATACGATCGGGTGAGGGCGCGATGTTGGTGGAACGAAGGAAGGCATCAAGTATCGGTGACGGCATCAGTGCAGAACAGATGAGAAAAGCGCCCGACGCCACATCCGGTGACGCACTGAAACGTGTCACTGGTATCAGTGTTGTGGACAACAAATATGTTTTTGTCCGGGGAGTGACCGATCGGTACAATCAAACAATGTTGAACGGCGCTTCTGTAACAAGCACAAGTGTGGATAAGAAAAGTTTCTCGTTCGACATGCTGCCGTCGAATTTAATTGAGAATATGAATGTCGCGAAAACAGCAAGCCCGGACCTGCCTGGCGACTTTACCGGCGGATTGGTGCAATTAAATACAATGGACTTTCCGGAGCGACGATCGATGAAGTTTGTGTACTCAGGAGGAATCAATTCCGTTACGACCTTCAATCAATTCAACAGAACAATCGGCGGAAAGAACGACTGGCTCGGCAGCGATGACGGATCGAGAATTTTTCCCGATGCCGTGAAATCGCCGGCACAAGCGAATCGCATAGGCACGGACGCTCCAAACTCATTTGCACCCCGCACCACACAGGCGCCGATCAACCAATCCATTAGTCTCTCGACAGCCGATGTCATCCTTCTCGATGAGATTGAAAACAGTCAATTCGGGTATCTTGCAGCGGTTTCTTACAAGAATAATTTTCAGCGCACGAACAGCACCGTCAATGACTTCACTGGCACCATTGCCAACAAATCGTTGTCGGGAGTGAGCGACCGCTTTTCAGTCCTGTGGGGAGGGATTCTGGATGTGAATTTTAAATTGGACCGAGTGCATAAACTTTCCTTCAAAAATAATTATAACCGTTCTGCTGAAGATCGCTATAATATTTTTGAAGGAAGCGATTTTGTTAACCAGCAATACACTCGGTCGTATCAGAACGAATGGGAGGAACGAAGCATGATGTCAAACCAGATCGGGGGAGAACATCTGTTTCCCGAAATATCTGGAATATCCGTTGATTGGTTATTATTCTTTTCGGAAGCAAAAACAAATCAACCGGACAGAAAACAGGTTGATTATAATCTAAGTTTCGGCTATCCAGATACCGATCCGTTCAGCTTGAACACGCAGTTGACGGCTCGATCATGGTCGCAGCTGTACGACAGGAATCTTGGACAGAAATTGAATGTCGCTATCCCCGTGGATCAAATGAAAATCAAACTCGGCATGTTGCATGAATCAAAGAAAAGGAATTATGAGGTCCGGTACTTCCAACCGACGGCACCGACCGCGCAGTACGATCTGCTGCTGTACGGCATCGATTCGATTTTTGCTCCTTCAAATTTCGGCGCCGGCAAATTCGGATACCAGGAAATCACAAAACCGTCCGATCGATACACTGCATCACAATCGCTCACCGCGGCGTATGTAATGTTCGATGTTCCTTTTTCGCTCTTCGATGAGAGTTTCAGATTTGCGGGCGGTGTTCGAATGGAAGACTCAGATCAGCGGGTGATGACCAACGCGACTCGGTCCACGTATGTGCCGACGGAAACGACGATTGATATCACCGACTATCTCCCTTCGATGAATATCACATATCTCATCGATGAAATTCAAAATATCCGCCTGGCATACAGCCATACGGTCAACAGGCCGGAATTTAGAGAGATCGCAAACGTTTATTTTTATGATTTCGATAAATTCGAATACGTTGTCGGTGATTCATCCCTGACCAGAGCATATGCCAGAAACTACGATGTCCGGTACGAAATATTTCCGGGTGTCGGAGATCTGTTTGCAGTGAGTTATTTCTATAAAGTCATCTCCTCTCCGATCGAAGAGCGCAGAATCTTCACGTCATCATCGCAGCGCACCTGGTATAATGCATCACGAGCGATTAACCAGGGAGTGGAACTTGAACTCAGAAAAAATCTTGGGTTTCTGAGTGACAATCTACGGTCAATTCAAATTATCTCCAATTACACACGCGTGTTTTCCGAGGTCCCTTACCGAGAGGTATCCGGCGCAGCCGGCATTGTTGAAGGAATCCGTCAAATGCAGGGACAGTCACCGTATATGGTGAATCTTTCTCTCTATTACACAAACCCTGAGTTTGGAACGTCCGTTAATGTTCTGTTCAACCAATTCGGATCCCGTATAGCGGCTATCGGACAGATCGGGAATGGAGATTTCAATGTGATCGAACAATCACGAGGAACGGTTGATGTTACGATAACACAGCCGCTGTCGCATTTGCTGAACGGTCTCGAAGCGAAATATACCGTGAAGAATCTTAATAACCAGCCGACGGTGTTTACACACGGCACCAATGAGTATCTGAGAAATCTCGCCGGCATTACGCACTCACTGCAGTTCAATATCTCAATGTAATCCCGTCATGAATCCCGACCGTGCCGTCAAAAATATTTTATAGACCGTCACAAATCTTTACACTTCCATAACACGTGGATTACCGTACGGTAACGTTCATTGAGTAAGTTGTTGCCGTGAATGTAACAATTCCGATCAAACGCTAACGATTACTCTCACATTCTTTTTCATCCACTACGAAAGGATTCATGATGAACAAGCAATACAAACAATGCTTCGGTATCGCTGCGCTCTGTGTACTGATGATCTCTTCCTCCATGGCAGTCACAAAACCGACCAAAGTGATCGGTGCCGGCATTGGTGCCGCCGCAAAAGCACCGTATCACTTAACGGCGGGCAAGACTCTGACGTTGTACCGCGATACAAATTATGTTTTAACCGGATTCTTTTATGTTGATTCGTTGGCAACATTATCCATTCAAGCCGGAACGGTAATTTTGGGCGATAGTGCGAGTAACGGAACACTGATTATCCGACGCGGCGGGAAGGTTTATGCAGAGGGGACAAAAACAGAGCCGATTGTTTTCACGTCAGCCAAACCGGCAGGAAAACGTTCACGGGGAGATTGGGGAGGAATTGTCGTTCTGGGAAATGCTCCGACTAACAAGCCGGTGAACACTGCCGTTGAAGGAATTGATGTCGGCGGTGAATATGGAGGCAACAATCCACAGGATACAAGCGGCATCATTAAGTATGTCCGGATCGAATTTCCCGGCATTGTCATTTCGCTGAATAATGAAATTAACGGATTAACCATGGGCGGCGTTGGCAGCGGCACGGTGATTGAATATGTTCAGGTTTCCTATTCCAATGACGATTCATTCGAATGGTTCGGAGGAACAGTGAATGCAAAGTATCTTGTGGCACTCTGTGGCACTGATGATGATTTCGACACAGATTTTGGCTATTCGGGAAAGATCCAATTTATCTTTGGACGCCGCGACGGCGCAATTTGGGATGCGGCAGGTCAATCCAACGGATTTGAGTCGGACAACGACGGAACGCCGACCACAAGCGCACCGTTGACCTCGCCGGTCTTTTCCAACGTAACCCTTGTTGGACCGCAATCCGATACGACTGTAAGCCTTGTTGCCGGCAATAAATTCGAGTATGGCGCGGTACTTCGAAGGAACACCCGGCTCAGCATTCATAACTCCGTCATCGTCGGGTACCCGTTCGGATTGTCGCTGCGCAACGATTCGACCGCAGCATACGCGCAGCAAGGACTGTTGCAAATTCGTAACGTCAGCCTTCAAGCACGGTCGAATGTGCTGGCAACATCGTCCGTTGCAGCCGGACTTGGTTTTACCTTCGGCACATTTTTCGGAACAACAGGTTGGAACAATGCAGGAGGTACGCCGCGTCAGCCTTCTGCAGTCGGCTTGATTGACGCATGGAATGCGACAAATCCAGACCCCCGTCCGGGTGTTACGTCCGAACCGGCAACGGCAGGAACGGACTTCAGCAGCGGCCAGCTTTCCGGCTCCTTCTTTACCGCTGTCAGCTACCGCGGAGCATTTGATCCTTCCAAATCACGATCGGAACAATGGGATGCCGGATGGACGAATTACAATCCGAATGCAAAAGATTACACAACAAACGTTTTGACGGAATCATCCGCCAATCTGCCGGACATGTTTGTTTTGGAGCAAAACTACCCCAATCCCTTTAATCCGGCGACAATGATTCGCTTTGCTCTTCCGGCTGATAACAACATCACACTTAAAGTGTATAATGCGATCGGTCAGGAAGTGGCTACGCTTGTGAATGGATTCCGCGCAGCAGGAACGTACGAATCAGTGTTCGATGCTTCGGCATTCACGTCCGGTGTGTATTTTTACAGTCTGAATGCAGGAAATTTTTCTCAGATTAAAAAAATGATGCTGGTAAAATAGAGGTTGTCAACTTTTTGCGGGGGATCGCCTGCCGGCGGTCTCCCTTTTTTTTAAAAACAACCTGTTCACAACTCTCATTAGAATGCCAACAGCGGTTCGTAATCACTGCAGTTAATGATTTGGTAATATTTCGTTGAAACTATACTCACATTACTTTGATACTTTCTTTCTGTGCCTATCAATCAATACTATTGATGAATTTTCATCGGAAGGTATATGACACCAATCGGATATCTAAAAAAAATTATGATTGACGATCTTGTGATCGATCCCGAACGATTTTTCGTGATGAAGGAGGGTGAAAAAATAAAATTGACAAAGACAGAGTTTTTAATTTTGTATTTAATGATGAGTACAAAAGGAAAAATTCAGTCTAGGAGTGACATTATGCGCTTTGCCTGGGGTGTCGAATCCTTGAGGTATCCTCGCACTGTTGATACGCACATCAGCAATATACGGAAAAAGGTGGGGAAAGTGAGGGAGAGAGAAATTATAACCGTGATTAAGGGAGTCGGATACAAACTGGACGACTCCTTAGTTGACTAAAGTGCATTCAGAATCTAATACTATCTCAATGTAACCTCTGGACGGCAGAAATAATCCGATACCAACTTATTGTATAGAATAAAATGTCGGGAGCCAGTTCCCGAACAAGTCGTTGCATGAAACCAATATTTGCATCAAATTGTCCGTATCGACATCGACATTACACACTGTATCGGCTGATGTCAGCTGATAATTCTTTTGAGATCTGAATCCATGATTATTAAACTGCAGAAGAACATCTTTTTGCAGCAAGCGTGATGCATCAATCGTCGTGCCGTTGAGCATTTTCCATTTCCAATGTACCCTCGTGATCTTCTTTCCCGTTTTTTCATACCAGAGCTGAGCGGCAACAATATAATTCTCCAAATTCAGCGGAGAAATCACCGAGAATGTCACTTCCCGCGCTCCCGCATAGGAAATTTTATACTTACCGCTGATAAACGAAGTCCACGAAGTATTTTGCAATACCCAATGGTACTGTGTGAAATCATTACTGGATGCTTCATGACACAGAAATTGAATGCCATCCGGTGCCGTGAGAACAGCTGGAGGATCTGCTGCCGGAGCTTCTCCATCGCTGAAATTAAAATGAAATACATTCAACCGAGGCATCGGAGAAGAACTTCCGGGATCGGACGTTGGAGCCTTGCCGCCGTCGAAATCGGCACCGAACCGCATCCAGTATTTTCGTCCGCCAAGCAGATCAATGGTGCCGTTGCCATCCATATCGAGATTGCGGAGAATCGCATTGAAAAGTGCGGACTGCAACCGATAGGCAGCACGCTCATTCTCCGTCATTTCGGCTTCACCGCCTGCTTCTATCGGATTGTGTTCGGGAGTGCCGATGCCGGCGGTGACGGTGATTGTCTTTAAATCCAGAAGTGCAATAGAGCTGTCGATCAGCGAAAGCGGGAGCGCGTCGATACCGGAAGCAAGGGAGAGAACGCCGATCACAGAGTCGCCGGCATTGAGGAAAACCAACCCGCACGGCTTGCGGTCTACCTTAATCGAGAACGTACCGTCGCTTTCCACCGCGGCTATGTCCGCCTTTCCGAAATCTCTGTAGACAAGCACCTTCGATATGGATACCGATGTGCTGTTCTTCGCAAGAGTAACGTCGTTCAACCGACCTTTTATTGTTAAATGGGATGTCCTGCCACTGTCGAATGTCGGCGACGTTGAATCTGATTTGCATTGTAACAGGAATAAAGAAAGAATGAGAAAGGATAAAAATGAAATGATCTTTTTCATGGCAGAACCTCCAAAAGATTCTGCCGAAAAGTACTGAATTCATGGAAAAGAATCATTGAAGAATATCAGAATGTTGACTGTTCAACGACCGATTTGTCCGAAATAAATTTTTTCCTGCCAACTTCGTATATCTTCTAACAGCCCTCTTTCTTCTTTTTCTTTCCACCCGCAGGGGAGAGAGAAACCGGCGGTGCGGTGATCTTCGGCATGGCAATCGATGCTTTCGTCATTTCTGTTGTTCCGGATTGCGGCGTTCCGCCGAAGAACCGAGAGATTTCTTTCTGTTTTTCAAACTCTGTTCTTTCTTCAGCCGAGGCGTTCAGTGCAAGGGAAGGGAATAAAATATCCGATTTCCATGATTCCATTCCTCCCAACAGCATATAGACTCCTTTATATTGCTGCGCCTTCATCAGAAACCACGCCTGTGCGGAATGAATACCGCCGTCCGAATACAGTACAATTTTTTCGTTACGCTGTAGGCCATGGCTGAGCAGGCCGGTGATCGGAACATTTTCACTTTGCGGAATATGATATTCCATATACTCCTGATCGGTACGGAGATCGATCAGACGGAAATCCATTTTTCCTTTGATAATCCACTCCGCCAGCTGATTCGCGGTGATATGGTCAACTTCTGACTGAACGATTGCCGCCATCTCTTTGGCATCGACGACCGCGGAACCGCTCTGATACGGATCCCCGAAGAGCATCGCCGCTGCGCCGAGCAGAAATGCAATCGCTGCCCATTTTTTATTGATCGACAATGATGAAAAATTTACGGTCATGATCTTATTTCCCCTTTCCTGCTGCCATTTTCTTTTCTCCCCATTCGGCGGCGGCAAATGTACCCAGCGCCATCACGACGACGCCGAAGACCAGCACGCCGTAGGGAATGTTCCATAATGCGGAGAGAGTCATTTGTCCCATCGGTGTAGCAGTGTAAAACGATTCGATCAGAGGGAACATTTCGCCGAAAACGAATATTCCGGCCACAATGCCACCGAGATAGACCCAACCGTCAATCCTTCCTGTTGATGCGGAAACGCATGAAGTTCCCGGACAATATCCGCCGATGACAAAACCGACGCCGAGGAGCAAACCTCCCGCGATCTGCGGCAGCAGATATGTCGGCGTGAGATACACCAGCGACAGATCGACGAATCCGATCAGGCTCAGATAATAGACACCAAGCATTGCCGTAACAATTGCAGTGAACATCACTTTTAAAACGGTCATGTCGGTGAAATAAAACTGCGCCGCAAGTTTTTTCCCGCTTCCGAATCCTGCCCGTTCCAGGAAAAATCCGAATCCGATGCCGATGATGACCGCAACAACGAGACTGATCTCGTCGTTGAACATGCCGAATTTATATAATGGTGCGTTCATATCCATTGTCTCCTTACGAAATATGCAACCGCGTACGCTCCGGCAAACACGCAAAGCATAAATGCCCAGCTGCCGACATTCAACAATGCACCTCCGGTCAGCGCCTGACCGCTGGTGCACCCGCGTGCAAGTTTTGCTCCGAATCCCATCAATCCTCCTCCGAGAAATGCGAAGAAGAGGCGGGAACGGACCGAAATATTCGGACCTTTCTCAACGGTTCGCTTCACTCTTCCCGCAAGCGAACCGGAAAGGAATCCTCCGATGAAGACGCCGATGACCTCGAACAACAGCCAGTCTTTTAACGGATGGGTTGTTCCGTCTCCGAGATATCCGGAATAAAATGAATTGTTTGCCGCATGCTCCGGTGCAACCTGAGCGACGCCCGTGCTGATTAACGTCGAGAATGCTCCCGACGCGCCGAGACCGCGTCCCATAATGACAAACGCAGCCAGCAGCACCAGACCGAGACCGATACCGGAGAGGTACGGATTCCAGTACGGCTGCGGTACGGCAAGCGAATGTTTTTTTACCGTGTCGCGAACGTCATCCACGGTAACTGCTTTTGATGTCATACAACCTCCGATATTTTTATTGATACAATGTTACACTTCTTGTCCAATGACTTGCCTGTCCCGCCGCAACGATGACGAAGCGGAGGATTAAACCTCCCGCGATCACCATAATCGGTGCAACGGGAGTATGTCTGATCTTGTGATTCACCGCCAGCAGCTGAATGATCAGCGGAATAAGAATGCCGATGATTATCACAAATGTCCAGAAGACGGGCGCATAAGGACCGGTCAGCAGCAATTGAGCCGCAAGCTGATGCGCCCGTGTCGAGGTTACCATCCCGACAAAAAATAATACGAAGACGAACAGCTCGAAGATCAGAAAACTGTTGTCCGCTTTTGCCAGCAGTACGCGTTCCGTTTTGTCAGTCGAGATGACATGCACGAATGCTGCGGCGGAGGAGAGTCCGGACGTCAGAAAAAGTATCCAGAGCATTGAACTGTTCCAGAGCGGACGCGCACCAAGAGAACTCAAGAGTACCCCGGTGTACATTCCGAGAAGTGCGCCGATGATCATATTGGTGGAACCGATCATTTTAATCAGAAACGGATGCTTGCCGATAATTTCGGAAATCGAATCGAAGACCGGGATCCGGTTTTTAAACGATGCGGGAATGCTCACCAGTGTATTCAGCCAGAGCGCGGGATAGACGAGCAGGAGAATCCATGCGCCCCAGGACATGGCGGAGGTCGGTTCAAACGTCAGATACAACCGCCATGTGTAGAGTTTGTGCTCCAGATCGAGAAAAAGCGCCACCATGCCGAGCGTGAGAAAGAGAAGACTGATATGGGGGAGATAAAAGCTTGAAAAATCGCTGTGTTTGTGATGTCCCTTCAGCGTGAAATATCCGGAAATAATCATGAACCCTGCCACCATGCCGCCGAGAAAAAGATAGACTGGAATTTCCCAGCCCCAGATATGGAGTATGGGATCGATGTGAAGGTTATTCCGTGTTGAAAAAATTTCGTGCATACGTTCCTCAGTCTGTTATACAACAGCAGTTTCTATGTCAGATAAAATATTCTCGGTTCCGTTCCCGCTTCGGGAATCAGGGAATGATGCTTGCGGGAGCGAAGCAGCCGGTTGACATCGCTGTTCGGATCGTCGAGATCGCCGAAATGCATGCAATGTGTCGGACAGACGGAGACGCACGCCGGCTTCAGTCCCTTTTCCACGCGGTGAATGCAAAACGTACATTTGTCCACATATCCTTCCGGATGCACGAATCGCGCATCGTACGGACAGCTGGCAATGCATGCCTTGCAGCCGATACATTTATTTTCGGTGACAAGAACAATCTTCCCGAAATCCTCCACATGGCTTGCGCCGGTCGGGCAGCAATCCACGCAGGGAGGATTATCGCAATGGTTGCACCGTTCCGTTCTGATTTCCATCTGTATCGTGGGAAATTTTCCCTGAGAATCGTACGTGATCCAATCTCTGTTGAATCCTTCCGGCACGTTGTTCTCAGTTTTGCACGCGACGACGCAATCCATGCAGCCGACACATTTTTTGGTATCAATCACCATTCCGAATCTAGCCATGGCTCACCTCTGCTGCCGATTCGATGGTGACAAAATTAACGTTCATTGCGGTTCCTCCCATCAGCGGGTCATTAACATAGCGGGTGATCAGCTGTGCGTCGCTCGCTCCTTTGCCGAAGGCATGCCGCAGCGCTTTGGATGTATGCCCGAATCCGTGCACCATATACACACAGTCCGTCCGGATCCGTTCCGTTGCCAGCACTTTTACTTTGTTGCTGACCGTTCCGTCCTGATTTTTCAAACGGACATATTCTCCGGTCCGCACTCCCATCCTCCGGGCGATGTCGGCGTTGATCCACACTTCATTTTCATCCATCATTTCGGAAAGAAGCCGGTTCGACTGTGTTCTGCTGAATGAATGAACAGGCGACCGTCCGTACAGCAATCGGAATGAGCCCGGCGGCGGTTCCGCCGGTTTCGTGTATACAGGCACCGGATCAAATCCTGCCTGAGCAAGTTGTACGGAGTAAAATTCAATTTTTCCGGACGGAGTGGAGAATTCCGCCGGAATTCCTTCGCTGAAAAAAATCGGCTGGCGTTCGCCGCGAATGATTCCATCCTTTTTCAGCTGATCGAAATTCAATCCCGCCGCTTCAATTCTGTACCGGAGATATTCTTCGATAGTATTCCAGGGATAGAAATGTCCTAGGCCGAGAAGTTCGGCAAGTCGTTTCGCCATCCACCAGTTCGGTTTCGTGTCGTACGGTGATTCCATAACGGGCTGGCGAAGGGCGACAAACGGTTCACGAAACCATTCAACGTTGAGATCATCATGCCGCTCCAGATAGACCGATTCGGGAAGCACCACATCCGCATATCCGGTAATTTCGCTTGGAATAATGTCAATCACGACAAGCAGATCAAGATTGTTAATGGCACGGATTGTTTCCTCCTCATTCGGAAGCGCGTGCAGAAGATTGGTTGCATAGACGAACCAGCTTTTAATCGGATACGGTTTGCCCGTCAGCGTTGCTTCGCGGATGCCGGAGGTGATTGTTTCATGGGCGAACGGATATTTATTGTCAGGATTATCTACTTTTCCTTTTTTTGATTTCGGATATGGGGGATAAGGATATCCCGGAACATCCATGCTTTGAGGATAATAAAATCCTCCCTTTCTGCCCCAGCTTCCGAGCAATGCATTCAGGAGGGCAATAGCGCGGCTGCGTTGTGCATCGTCGCCGTACCAAGTTACATGTCGTCCCGGATGAATCAGCGTTGAGGGTTTGTAACGCGCCATCTCGCGCGCGGTTGCCCGAATCATTTCCGGTTCTATGCCCGTTTCCGGATATGCCCATTCGGGAGTGTACTGCTGAATCGACGCGGCGAACTCCTTGAATCCGAATCCGTACTGCCCGACATACTCCGTATCGTACAATGTTTCATTTACGATCACATGCATCCAAGCCAGCAGCAGGGCAAGATCCGTCCCAGGTTTGATCGGCAGGTAATATTTCGCCTTGCCGGCTGCGATTGAAAATCTCGGATCAACCACGATGATGCTTGCCCCTTTTTCGACCGCTTCGGCGAATTCCTGCACCTGCGTGTTGTGCATGTTTTCGCCAAGATGACTTCCTATCAGCACGAGGCAATCGGTATTTTTAATATCGGTCCGTTCGGGAGAACTAACATCCTCGCCGAATGTGAGACGGAAACCCACATCTCTCGGACCGCGGCACTGAGCGAACGACGGGGCGGAAATGTTCGGAGTGCCGAACGCCTTCATGGTATGTTTGAAAAAATTTCCGCCGATGCCGTGACTGAACAGTGCCACCGATTCCGGCCCAAAGTCGGAGGAAATTTTTTTCATCTTCGTTGCAATGTAATTCATCGCTTCGTCCCACGTCACCTGTTTCCATTCTTCACTGCCGCGTTCGCCGGTGCGGATGAGAGGAGCTTTCAGCCGGTCCGGATCGCTCTGCGAACCGATGCCGCCTGTTCCGCGCGGACAGAGACGTCCTTTGCTGAGCGGATCAGATGGATTTCCTTCGATCTTCCAGAGTTTTCCGTTATCGACGTATGCGATCGCACCGCACTTCCAGAAACAGATGTCGCAGTATGTTGGAATTTTCTTCAGCCCGTTTTCGGGAAGAGGTGAGGATGAAAATGCGCCGGTTGCCTTCAATGCGACGCCGCTGGCGGCGGTCGCGCCGAATGTCGCACCGGAAATTTTTAAAAATCGTCTGCGTGAAACCTGCATCATGGAATAATGTCGCTTTCTGCGCTCCGCTGCTCTCCCGGTGACGGCGCGCTTTTTACGGTTGTAATGGACTGCTTAATCTCTCCGCAGTCGCTCGAGAGTTTGTACACCTCGCATACTCTGCATTCCCGGTCGGCACAGATGTTATTCCGGTGTGTGTAAGTCCAACACCCTCCCTGATGATTGAGGAATGCAGGACACACCGACCGCTCCGTTGCTGAGCAACGTACAGTTTCCCAGCAGGGAATTAATGCATGAATACGCTTCATTCCGCCGATACTGATTTTTTCCTCGTTGATCGCCTTCCGGATACACCGGATTCGTTCGATATCCGCATCGGAATAGAGCCGCTGGTTGCCCGATGTTTTGGCAGGAATGATCAATCCTTCCGATTCATACAAACGGAGTGTTTGTGCGGATACGCCGAGTATCCGTGCCGCGGAACCGATGGAGTAAACTGGAATATCAGATGTGTCACTCTTCATAGCTACAGTTATACTTATCAAGTTATGTGCCATCCATAACTGTTGATTAAGGACGAATTTCAATTTTTCGGACAAACTTGCCTTTTTATTTTTCACAATCGAAATCGAAATATTCCCATCGATGCAAAGAACCGGTGTTCCGGATAAGTTTGTCGGAAAAATTTTGTGCGATGTAGTTGTTCCTACTTTTTAATAATTAATTGATGTTTGAAATGATTCAGGTACGATGCAGGTACGGTATGGACAGAGTGGAATACGTGAGGAAGGAATGTATATTTTTT
>CAZQSI010000031.1:0-31837 GCA_964596155.1 uncultured Chitinophagaceae bacterium | reverse complement strand
TTGCCCCATCGTCTAACGGCTAAGACAGCAGACTCTGACTCTGCTTATCGAGGTTCGAATCCTTGTGGGGCAGCAAAAATTCCTTCCGTCGAAAACAATTCCCCGCATAATTTCTCTACAACTCCGACGAACAGAACCACTGTTTTGTGATCGAATTCTTCACGAAATTTCATCGGATTGTCACCCATCATTGCTAACAAAAATTAAATTCTTCTTGACAAAGTGACCTAATGGCCTTAATTTATTTATTATAAAAGGGGTAACATGAAAATACCATTGAACGTTCTTATTATTGATGACGAAGTTGCTTTTTCGAACCTTCTATCGTTGGACCTAGAGTTTGAGGGGAAATACTCAGTCAAAACGGCAAGTTCGGGTGAACAAGGTATATCAATGATGAAGTCGGAGGTTTTCGATGTTATTCTGCTGGATTACCATATCGGCTCGATGACCGGACTTCAAGTGCTGCAATGGATGAGCGAACAAAAAATGGAAACTCCGGTCATAATGTTGACAGCTGCCGGCACAGAAGAAGTAGCCGTCAACGCCATGAAACTCGGCGCATATGATTATGTCCGCAAAGAGCGCCTTGAATTATCCCACCTTCCGATCCTCATCAACGGCACCTACGAACGATATCTGTTCCGCAGAGAAATGAAACAGCGGGAATTGGCCAAAATTGAGGATGAAAAACATAAAGCTGCCGTACAGATGTTTCAGACCACGGTGCGAACAATCGCTCATCATGTAAACAACGCATTAGCAGTGATCATGCTCCGATCATCGTCATACGAACGGATGGTGAAAAAGAATCTTGATCCGGAAACTGCCAATCAATTCATACAGTTAATCAGTGATTTGAAGGGTCAGGCCTCGGTCATCGAATCCGTTGTTCGCTCTCTTGTTGAACTTTCCAACGTTGTATATACCAACTACGTCACAGACCAAAGCATTATTGATATTCGTAAAGACCTGGAACGTAATCTTAAGATTATGGAAGACCAGCAAAAAATCGAGGTCTGACGGGACATTTACTCGGAAATCTTCGCTCCTCCCTTTCTTGACATCCGCTCAAACTATTCGTATTTTTTAAAAAATTAAGCTTTTTTTATGCTCAATCCATCCCCGCCGATGAGTTCGGGGATGCGGTTTTTTTGTCGAATCATGAAAACTCTAAACGAACGGGAAAAAACGATTCTGCATAATATCGTTCACAGCTATATTCAGACCGCAGTTCCGGTCGGCTCACGGTATATTGCAAAACGGCGTGATGTGGGATTAAGTCCCGCAACCATACGGAACGTCATGTCCGATTTGGAATTTCTCGGATATATCAATCATCCCCACACCTCCGCCGGAAGAGTGCCGACGGACAAAGGGTATCGTTTTTATGTCAATGAGTTGATGGAAATTGACAAACTCAGCGAAACAGAACAGGCGGCGATACAATCTCAGCTTCAGGGAAATATTGAAACCGACGAGATTCTGAAAATCGCTTCGCGAATTCTCGGATCAATTTCGCATCAGCTGAGCGTTGTCACCGCACCCCAGATGACTTCCGGGGTGTTTGAAAAACTTGAACTGCTCCAGCTCTCGAGCTCACGGTTGTTGGTGATCATTTCCATCCGGTCGGGTCTCATTAAAACGATTATGATGGAAATGAAATCCGAAATCGCCCGGGAAAAAATGGAAGGAGTCGCGCGGCTGCTCAACGAGCGGCTGAGCGGATTGACACTGAAAGAGATCCGGGATACGTTTACCGAACGGATCCGCGATTATCAGCATGAAGAATCCGGTTTGATCCGTCTTTTCATTGACTCGGTCGATAAACTGTTCGACGAAAATAAAAAAGAGAAAATCCATATCGGCGGAACAACGAATATTATCACCCAGCCGGAGTTTGACAATGCAAAGAATTTCAAAAGTATTATTGAATTGATGGATAACGAGGATATTATCATCCATGTGCTCGAAACGGGCGAAGCCAAAAGCGGCGGCGCAACGGTGACGATCGGCGAAGAAACAAAAATCGAACATCTGAAGGATTTCAGCGTCGTCACAAAAACATACAGCGCAGGTGATGTGAAGGGAGCCATCGGCGTGCTCGGTCCCAAACGGATGGATTACAAGAAAATGATCCCCCTGGTCGATTTTGTCGCCACGACGATATCCAATTTGTTCATCGTTAAATCGAAATAACAGAACCATTACGATCGCATATCACACACGCATTATATCAATAAGGAATTATGGAAGAGAAAAAAACCAACGCGGCTCCGAACGAAGCGGACGAAAAGGCTGAGGCGCCCGAACAGGCACCCAAGCAGGAAACAACCGAAAAGTCCGAACTTGAAGTGGTTCAGGACAAACTTACCGAAGCTGAAACTCAGATAGCGTCGTTGAAAGATCAATTATTGAGAAAAGCCGCCGAGTTCGAAAATTACAAGCGGCGGACGGAGCAGAATACACTCACGATTGCAAAGTACGCAAGCGAAAACATCATCGTCGATCTGCTCCCGATCATTGACGATCTTTCCCGGTCGCTGAAAAGCAGTCAGGAAAAATCCTCCGGCGATCCGTTGTACAAGGGAATCGAGTTAATACTGGCAAAATTCAACAAAACGCTCGAAGCACAGGGGGTGAAAGCCATGGAGTGTCTCGGGAAGGAATTCAATGTTGATTTCCATGATGTGATGATGCAAGTACCCAGAACGGACGTTCCGCCCCACACCATCGTCGAGGAAATTGAAAAAGGATATCTCCTGTACGATAAAGTTATTCGTCACGCGAAAGTCGTTGTGTCCACCACACCCGTAGAAGAGGAAGTGAAAAACTGAGTATGGCGAATAAACGAGATTACTACGAAGTACTCGGCGTTCAGCGAAACGCGTCCGCCGACGACATCAAAAAATCATACCGCAAACTGGCTCTGCAGTATCATCCTGATCGAAATCCGAACAATAAGGAATCGGAGGAAAAGTTTAAGGAGGCGACCGAAGCGTACGAAGTGCTCTCCGACCAGCAAAAACGGCAGCGGTATGACCAGTTCGGTCATCAGGGAATGCGGGGCGGTTCCGATTTTCATCAATACCAGGATATCAACGATATTTTCTCACACTTTGGCGATATCTTCGGCGGTTCCGGCGGATCCATATTCGAAGAAATGTTCGGCGGTCAACAGCGTCGGCGCGGACCCCGGTCCACCGGCGAAGCAGGTTCCGATCTCCGCATTCGTCTTAAACTGACGCTGGAGGAAATCGCAAGCGGCGTTGAAAAAAAACTGAAGATAAAAAAATGGAAATCCTGCTCGACATGCTCCGGTTCCGGTGCAAAGCCGGGTTCTCAGAAATCCACCTGCCCGCAGTGCCAGGGTACAGGCGAATTGCGTCAGGTATCACGTTCCATGTTCGGACAGTTCGTCAACATTTCCGCCTGCGCATTTTGCGGCGGAACCGGTCAGATTATCAAAGAAAAATGCCGAACCTGCGACGGCGAAGGACGTGAACAGGGCGAATCAACGATTAAAATCAACGTCCCAGCCGGCGTCAGCGAAGGAAATTATATGACACTGCAGGGTCAGGGAAATGCAGGACGGCGGGGCGGACACGCCGGAGATGTAATCGTCGAATTTACGGAAGAAAAACATGATTCGTTCATCCGTAACGGTGATGACATCATCTATAATGCGCTGATCAGTTACCCCGACGCCGTTCTCGGTGCTGATATAGAAGTTCCGACACTGACCGGAAAGGCAAAAATTAAGATTGACTCGGGAACCATGCCGGGCAAAATGTTGAGAATGAAAGACCGCGGGATTCCGCATTTAAATGCCTATGGAAGGGGTGATCAGCTGGTTCAGATTCAAATCTGGGTTCCTCACAAGGTCAATTCAAGAGAAAAAGAACTGCTGAAGGAACTGTCGGACAGCGAACATATCAGTCCGACCGAAGAGGAAAAGAGCAAGAGCAAGTCGCTGTTCGAAAAAATGAAGAACGTCTTCTCATAATCGGCCGACCGATGAACATATTCCGACGATTGACGGAGTATTTTGCGTTTACACGGAACGAACAAAAAGTGTTCTTGTTCCTGTCGGTCGTGCTTCTTTCGGGCGTTGCTGTTAAAGTCTATAAAGCATACATTGTTCCAAATCATCCTCCGCAGTTTGATTATTCGGTCAGCGATTCGATCTTTACCGCTCGGTCCGCATCACTTGCCAATGACAGTTCAGGCAGAGGAACGGTGCCGGCGCGGAAAGTCAATCTGAATACTGCCTCAAAACAGGAGTTGATGACTCTTCCCGGAATTGGTGAGGCAATGGCGGAAAGAATCATGATGTACCGCGAGGAGCGGGGAACAATCAGATCGGTCGCTGAATTGAAAAAGATCAAGGGTATCGGTGAAAAGAAATTTGAGAAGCTTAAACCACTCGTCGAGGTCAAATGAAAGGTTCTGAACGATATCTCGCTTTTATCATTGAAAGCAGGCACGTCACCGCAGTGGAGATCGCTCACAGCGCCAAGGGCAAAACCCTGACGGCGGCCGGCTCGTTTGATTCCGAAATAAATTTTAACAGTCCTGAGGTGTTCAGCGATACAGGCTCCGCCGCCCGCGAAAAAACCTTTGTGAAAGAAGTGAGCGCGTTCATGAAGCGTGTTGCCGCCGGGGCGCACATTTTTTCGTTTGGTCTGAATACCCGCATGGCAATGCTTCAGCAAATTCCGATTGAAGCGTCGCTGACTGATGAAGAATTCAGCGTTCATCTTGAATGGGAACTAAAAAATTATTTTCCTGAAGCGAATCCAACGCATTATGTCACGCAGCCTTATGCGCTGGTTGACGACAACGGACAGCCGGGCTCGAATGCAATGATCATTTCCGTTAAGAAATCATTTGTGAATTTCTTAAACAACGTCTGCGGCGAACTTCACGGCAGTCTGCATATCATTGATATTGATCAATTCTGTGCCGAAGGAGCCATCGTATACAATTACCCCCACATTGCCACAAAACGGACCGCCGTTGTCGGCGTGGATGAAGATTCCATGGATGCCGGATTGCTGGTCAACGGCAAAAATCACGATGTACGGACGATACGGTGGGACGGAAAAAATATCAATGCAATCGACAAATATGCCCGCGAAGTCGGTGCCGAAGTTATCTATCTGCACGGAAGAATTGTAACGCAGAATCTCGTGGATCGGCTGAAGAATATTTCACCTCTTGATGTTGAAATGACCGATCCGTTCCGAAAAGTCGCTTTACCGACATCCATCAAAGGAGTCGATGAAATTAAAGCGCGCCGTCAGGAATATACCGCTGCCGTCGGACTTGCCGTTCGGGAAAATGAATGAGAGTGATCGCAGGTAAATACAAGGGACGGCGGCTTGAGACCGTGCCGGATAACTCGGTGCGTCCCGCAACGGACAAGGTAAAAGGAGCAATTTTTAACGTGCTGCAATCGCGCGTCGATTGGACCAATGCCCGTGTGCTCGATCTTTATGCTGGAAGCGGCAGCATCGGCATTGAAGCATTGAGCCGGGGTGCGAAAAGCTGCATATTCGTGGAATTCAACCGGAATGCACTGAAATTTCTGAAGGAGAATATTTCAACGGTCGGCGCAGAAGATTCGGCAACCGCTGTGTTCGGCGATGCAGATGCATTCATCGAATCAACAAGAACACCGTTTACGGTCGTTTTTGCCGATCCTCCCTATGCCCTTGAGTCATTAAAAGAGATACCGAATAAGATCTTCGAAAAAAATATTGTGGCGGATGACGGATATCTGATCATCGAACATCCGACGCGATTTCAATTTCTGCCCGGTTCCCGGTGGACGGTCGCGGTGGAAAAGGTGTACGGCAATACGAGTGTTTCATTTTTTCAACACAACCAGAGCGAAACATGAGAATCGCAATCTATCCCGGTACATTCGATCCGATCACCAACGGACATCTTGATATTATCGAACGCGCTTCTCAGCTATTCGACAAAGTGATTGTCACTGTTGCCGTAAATTCTTCAAAAACTCCGATGTTCACCGCCGAAGAACGCGTGGCAATGATTTCATCCATTCTGACAAAGAAACGGTTCTCGAACGTGACGGTCGATCGTTTTAACGGACTTCTCGTCAGCTTTGCGAAAAAGAAGAAGGCGTCCGCAATCATCCGCGGTCTTCGGGCAATCTCTGATTTTGAATATGAATTTCAAATGGCATTGATGAACAGAAAACAATCAAACGCCATTGCAACGGTTTTTCTCATGCCGCATGAAAAATACACATACCTGAACTCAAGCATCGTCAGAGAAATTGCTCGTCTCGGAGGCAATTATAAGGATTTTGTTCATCCGGTGGTCCACCGGGCGCTCAAAAAGAAATTGCGTCCATAACATTTTTGTTCATTCCCGCGCTTCAACATATTTTCAGAAGAAAGGATTGTATCATTTAGTGAAGTCGTTATCAAAAAAAGTAGCCAATGCAGAAGCGTCGCAGACGCTCGCACTTACTGCGCTTGCCAAAAAATTAAAATCCGAAGGAATTGATGTTGTATCGCTCACCGCCGGTGAGCCGGATTTTCCGACACCTCCTCACATCAAGGATGCTGCGATCAAGGCAATCGAAGATAATTTTACAAAATATACCGTGAATTCAGGAATTCCGGAATTACGGTCAGCCATTGCGGCAAAACTGAAAAGAGACAACAATATCACCGTCGACGCATCGCAGATTCTTGTTTCCAACGGCGCCAAGCATTCCATTTTCAATGCACTTCAGGCAATTTGCAACAAGGGTGATGAAGTGATTATCCCTGCACCGTATTGGGTCAGTTATCCCGAAATGGTGAAACTGGTGGACGGTGTCCCGGTAATTCTTAAAACAACTGAAAAGACCGACTTTAAAATATCCCCGGCTCAGTTAAAAAAGGCGATCACACCGAAGACCAAAGCGTTAATTCTTTGTTCCCCTTCCAATCCGACAGGATCGGTATATTCCCCCGATGAACTGAAAGCAATTGCCGGAGTCATTGAGAAATCAGGAATTTTTGTGATTGCCGATGAGATTTACGAAAAAGTTATTTATGACGGTGCAGTTCATTTCAGTCTCGGATCGATCCTGTCGTTAGTTGACCAGGTGATCACCGTGAACGGCGTATCCAAAGCATATTCGATGACCGGCTGGAGAATCGGATTCATGGCGGGACCAAAAGCAGTCGTGGATGCAGCTGAAAAAGTACAGAGTCAGGTAACGTCAGGACCAAATTCGATCGCACAAAAGGCGGCACATGCTGCATTTATCGGAAGCGACGATGAAGTAAGAAAAATGACGGCAGAGTTTAAGCGCCGTCGTGATTTTATTCACTCGGCATTAATCGCAATTCCGGGTATTACATCCACATTACCGGGCGGAGCATTTTATCTCTTTCCGAATATGAGCGCCTTTTACGGAAAAAGTTTTAACGGCACGAAGATAAAAAACAGCGATGATATGGCTCAATTTTTAATAAAGGAGGCGCAGGTCGTTTCCGTGCCAGGAAGCGGATTCGGCGCCAACAACAACATCCGCCTGTCATACGCCTGCTCCATGCAGGAATTGGAAAAGGCAGCAGCACGAATGAAACACGCGCTTGCACAACTTTCATAACTGCTGTATCAATATTGATTGCAGTATAACACTTTTTGATATTATGCCGACATACGATTATAAATGCTCCGATTGCGGACATGCGTTTGAAGAATTCCAATCCATGAAAGATCCGCTCCTGACCCGCTGTCCGGTCTGTGCAAAAGAAACGCTCGTTCGGTTAATCAGCGGAGGCGGGGTTATCTTTAAAGGAAGCGGTTTCTATCAAACGGACTACAAAGGGGGTTCTGCAGCCAAAAGTTCTGCACCGGCTGCCGCCGACACTCCCGCTGACTCGAAGGTTACACCATCCGCAACAACTCCTGCACCTGCTTCACCTGCACCGAAGAAGGAGTAACACCATCGCACGATTATTCTACGGAACGGAATTCAATTGTTTTGAGTAAATTCACCCCGTATCGCTTTTGTAGAGAGTTTCCAGATAATATAGACGGCAATTGCCAGTGATAGGACCGCACTGAATATTAAGTATTCAAGCGTTCCTCCCAACTGAAATGCACGCAGATACTGCGACAGTGCGAGATATGATTGTACAGACGAAGTGATACTCCATATCGTCAACGCGGAAAGAGAAAATATATATGCCGTTATCGCCCATGCCGCTCTGCGATATAATCCCGCAGAGACTGCGATTAAAACGGCGTTGATGAATATTTCAACATATGATTGCGTTGGAGATATTGTGACTGCAGGGATCAATGCTTCCGCAATTTTATATTCCGCCATCCCCGCCCATGTATTGACCGTCATCAGATTCGTCATCGCGGAATATATTGACACGATCGCAAAACCGATTGAGAATAATGCAAGGTAGGAAACAAAAGAAGAACGGGAGACGGTTGTCATATCAAAAACTAAATGTTAATTGTTCTGTTTGGATTTCTCTACAGTCACAATTGTATTCATGATACATCGTCGCAATACATCAGGAAGCATTATTATAATGTGATGATATTTTTCTTCCGCAGCAGAGAACCGGCACGTTCCGCTTCTTTTTTTGTCGTAAACGATAATCGAAATGTTCCCCCTTTTCCATCCCGGATTTTCAGCAGCTCGATATCTTTGATATTGATTCCCTCTCTGAACAACAGCGTCGTAATAGCGGATAGAACTCCCGGTTTATCTTCCACGGCAACATACACTTCAAACAGCGGATGCAGGAATCCTTTCGTGTTTTTGGGAATTGCATCGCGAAGTGATTTCGCACGGCTGAATGCATCGGATATTTTCTTCCGGCCGGTGCTGCTGTTCAGCTGTTTCTTAAAACGGGATAATACCTGCGTAAAGTGGGACACAGCATTCTGTATTTCAGACGCATTGGTGGCAAGAATATCGTTCCACATTCCATACGGACTGGAAGCGATCCTGGTGATATCCCGAAATCCGCCTGCGGCCAGCTGAAGGTATCCGTGATGCGATTTATTCTTCTTCCCGATCATCGACATCATTCCGACGGCAATTAATTGCGGCAGATGGCTGATAGCCGATGCAATTTTGTCATGATCCGGTGCGGACAAAAACAGGATTCGGGCTCCGACGGCGGTGAGAAGATCGGTCAGCGGTTTAATTCTTTTATGGTTTTTCCTGTCGGCACATAAGACATATGTTGCATTCTGAAAAAGCAACGCGTCTGCATGTTCAATCCCTTTCCCCTCCGATCCTGCCATGGGATGCCCGCCGACAAAAATCGCTTTCGATCGAAAATGTTTTTTCGCTTTGCGGACAATTTCACCCTTGGTGCTTCCTACATCGGTGACGATGGCAGTGTGCCGGCAAAATGCTGCCACATCAGGTATCATATCAAGAATTTGATTTACGGGCGTGCAAAGAAAAATAATATCGGCGTCATGGACAGCTGAGGCAACATTCCCCGCACCAAAATCAATAACACCTTTACGCAAGGCGTCGGAAATTACTTTCTTACGGTCGAGACCGGTAATGACCGCACCCGGATAAAATTCCTTAACAGCATACCCAAGCGATCCGCCGACGACTCCAAGTCCGATAATCGTAATGTTCATAATATTCGCAGGAAAATTACTGTTGATGCCGGCGGCAGATGTGTGCTCGGCGGATCAGGAAATATTTCTTCCGATCGCAGCGGCAATCATTCGAATCTGCTGCATCATTTCATCAAATTGATTTGGGAAAAGAGATTGAGGACCGTCCGATTTTGCATGATCCGGATCGTTATGAACTTCCACGATAATGCCGTCCGCACCCGCTGCTACGGCCGCTCGCGCCATCGGAATAACTTTATCCCGGATACCGATTCCGTGAGAAGGATCTGCAACGACGGGCAAATGGCTCTTGGCGTGTATCACTGGAATTGCACTGATATCCATTGTGTTTCTTGTCGCATTTTCGAACGTCCGAATTCCCCGTTCGCACAGAATAACCTGTTTATTGCCTCCGGAAAGGATATACTCTGCAGACATCAACCACTCTTCGATTGTGGCGGAGAGTCCGCGTTTCAGCAGAACCGGTTTTGATGATTTTCCCAGTTCGCGCAAAAAATTGTAATTCTGCATATTTCTTGCACCAACCTGAACAATGTCAGAATATTTTTCAATCATGCCCAGCTGTGTTCCATCCATCGCTTCAGAAATAACCAGCAGTCCGAATTCATCTGCCGCGCGCCGCATCAATTTCAATCCTTCTTCTCCCAGGCCCTGAAATGCATAAGGCGATGTCCGCGGTTTGAATGCTCCGCCACGCAGAAATTGCGCCCCCGCCTTTGCCACATGTTCGGCAATCGCAAAAATTTGTTGCTCGTTCTCCACGGAGCATGGACCTGCCATGACTGCCACCGTGTCGCCTCCGATTTCACAATTCTTCACTTTAATGATTGTTTTTTCCTGCCGGAACGATCTGCTGGCAAGTTTATACGGTTCGGTGATGCGGTATGCATGCGCAACGCCGGGAAGCACCTCTACCTGACGTGTATCAAAATCAGGCTGAACACCTATTGCGCCAAGCACTGTTTGATTCACTCCGGTCGACCGGTGGACATCAAATCCGAAATCGTTCAGGATTTTTATGATTCCTTCAATATCCTGTTCGGTGGCATTTCGCTCTACAACGACAACCATAATTCTCCTTTAAAAATAACGTGCATGCATATTGTTTGTTTATTCATATCGGTCCAATTTGAAGCCTTCTCCAAGATACAACCTTCGTGCTTCCGGATCGTTTGCAAGTTCGTTTGCATTTCCTGCCTTCAGAATTTTTCCTTCAAAAAGGAGATACGATCGGTCCGTGATGGAGAGCGTTTCGTGAACATTATGATCGGTGATTAACACACCAATGTTTCTGTACTTCAGTTGTTTTACAATTTCCATGATATCTTCAACGGCAATCGGGTCGATGCCTGCAAACGGTTCATCCAGCAGAATGAATTTCGGATCGGTCGCCATCGCCCGTGCAATTTCCGTCCTTCGCCGCTCTCCTCCCGACAGCATAAACCCCTTGCTCTTGGCAAGATGCGTAAGACCAAATTCCTCCAGGAGTTTATCCGTCCTTTCCTGCTGTTCTTTCATTGAAAATTTTGTCATCTGAAGGACGGACAGGATGTTGTCCCGGACAGTCATCGTACGGAACACCGACGCCTCCTGCGTCAAATATCCGACGCCCGCGCGTGCTCGTTTATACATCGGCAGAGAGGTGATATCCCGGTCATTCATGAACACTTTTCCGCTGTTCGGTTTGATCATACCCACAATCATGTAAAACGTTGTGGACTTTCCCGCACCGTTAGGTCCGAGTAATCCGACAATTTCCCCCTGTTCCACGGAAATATCGACATGCTGAACCACTGTCCGCTGCTTATATCGTTTATTCAGATTCTCCGCCCGTAATCGCATGGATCCGGCTGATGCTTGTTCACTCATAATTTGGGTCGTTTTGGAAAAACAGTCGAGAAGGCCGGTCTGTCATTTCTCAGCATAAAACCGTCGAGATTATACTTGCTTTCGTCGTTCTGTAACAGGTTTTCCGGATAATACATTCCCTCAATCCCTTTTGTCACATGAATCGTCATCGGTTTTCCCTTGTCGAAATACATGCGGATTCCATCTCCGCTTGTCTTGTTCACGCCGTTACCCGCTGAATCATTGTAGAGAAAATACAGACTGATCGCATTTTTATCAACAATTGTCTCGCGAAGTTTCTTGTCAGTGAAATGCATGACGATCAGCCGTCCTGTTAATTGATTGTATCGCTTTGGATACAGTGAATCGCTTTGAGACAGAACAAATGACCTGGATTTTACCGTTGCTGTCCTTAACGCATTCTTTACGAGCGACAGGATAATCGTATCGCCGGTAACCTGATTCTCCTGATACCACACTACCGGAGATTGAAACAATTCGATTCGGTCATCCTTCCGGAAAAACCGCACAAGACCGCTCCTGGCCGCAAGCGATCCGCGGACGATGACAACGCTGTCCCTGACGATCATCCTCTTCGAAGAATCGTCGAAGGATTCCATCACAAGACTTTTCACCGCCAGCGTATCAATCGTACCGTCTGCTGCGGTGTCGATCTGGATCAATCTCGGCTGTTCCGTCATTCTGCTGTATCGTGTCGAATCGGAGTGAATCAAATAATGCCCGAACATCGTTATCCGGTCTGCAGGATTGACGATGCGTACGTTCAGCATCGCTTCCGACTTCCGCTGCTTTTCAAAATAGGTCAATTGATCCGAATAGATCGTCGATGTTGAATCGATCACCTTCACGTTTCGCTGAAAAAATGCCTTCCCCTCATCAAGATAGTATGTCCCGATATCAGCATGCAGCGTGACGTTTGGCGTCTTAAGTTTAACGTTTCCTTCCCCGTCCGCTTTGCGGCTATTGCCGAAATAGCGTCCTTTCTTTGCCGTCAGTGTGACGGTATCTCGGACGATTTTCACATTCCCGATCAATTCCAGTTCGTTTCTGTTCAGGAATTGAACAGCTTTGTCGCACCAAACGCTCGTGTTTCCCTGTTTAAATCGAACATTGCCGGTTAATTCCCGTACGTCTTCGCCGCTTTCCAGCCGCTTACCGGAAAACACATCGGCATTCTGAAGAACAATAACATCCGCTTTCTGTGGAAAAACCGATTGACTAAACAGCAGTATGAATGCAAGTATCCTGATCACTTTTGTTCCGAGGTTCCCGTTACCCTGAATATCCGATAATTTCGAAGATTATGGTCGGATTCGAAGCCGGTCCCTTTGAGGTCTTCTTTCGGCGATGTGATGTGGACGAATTCAGGTGAATGAATCAGCTGTGTCGAATTTGTCCAGAACATTTTTTGCGTCCTGACAACCGTTCCGCTGTCCGACGTTACCACAACATTTCCGATAGCTTCCAGATTATTTGTCCCTTCATCAACAGTGCCGCGGATTGAGGTCAATTGCGTTGTGTGACGGCCCTGCTCGTCAAAAAAATCGACGACTACGCCGGAATCGAGAAACGTTTTCCGTGAGTCATCATACGTATAGAGATGACCCGCCTGTACAATAGCTTTGACGATCCCCGAATCGGTGAATGTGATGGTGGAGTTCCAGCTTTCCTGCGACGGCAGAAGATCGCTGGAAACGCCGCTCAGAACGGAAGGTCGTACTTTCTCTTCGCAGCCGATCAGCAGCATTGCCATCGGCAGAAGGATGAGGAGAGTTCTCACGATGATGATTCTCCGCCCAACCCCGCACGAACAAGGTCATGCAGATGCACGATACCGAACGGACGGTGATCATCATCCACAATAATCAACTGGGTAATGCTGAATTGTTCCATTTCCTGAAGTGCCGTCGACGCAAGAATCCCTTTGCGGATCGTTTTCGGATTTTTTGTCATCACCTGCTCAGCTGTCACATTGGAGACGTCGCTGGTCTTCTGCAGCAGCCGCCGGAGATCGCCGTCTGTAATGATGCCGGCAAGCCGTCCGTCAGCATCCACCACACTTGTCGCTCCGAGGCGTTTTGAGGTCATTTCCAATATTGCATCTTTCAAACTTGCTGTGACATTAATTTTTGGAATTTCCGGTCCGGTGATCGACAGTTCCTCCACTTTCAGCAGCAGCCTCTTTCCGAGATTTCCGCCCGGATGAAACATGGCAAAATCGTCAGCGCTGAATTTCTTTTTTTCCAACAATGTCACCGCCAGCGCATCTCCCATCGCCAATGTTGCCGTTGTCGATGTGGTGGGTGCGAGATTGTGGGGACATGCTTCTTCTTTCACCGAAATGTCGATGGCAACATCCGACTGCCGCGCAAGATGTGAGTTCATGTTTCCAACCATCGAAATCGTCGGAACGCCGATTCTCTTAAACATCGGCATCAGCTGCCGCACTTCGGTCGTGTCTCCGCTCTTCGAAATACACACGACAACATCCTCGCTTCGCACCATACCCAAATCGCCATGGACGGCATCGGAGGGATGAAGAAAAATTGAAGGTGTTCCGGTGGAATTCATCGTAGCGACCATCTTGCGCGCAACAATTCCGGATTTTCCCATTCCGGTGACGACGACTCGGCCTTTGCACTGAAATAATATATCGACCGCCTGCTGAAATGAGGCATTAATGGACATCTCGAGTGCCGCAACCGCTTCGGATTCCATTCGAATGACGCGTTTTGCCGTTTGAAGGTCGTTTGATTCTTTACTCATGGTATTGTCCGCTCTGTTTCAACGCAGCATCGATCGTTTTTACCTGAATGAACAGTGATTCCAACTGATCCAGCGGTAATTGGCTTCCGGCATCGCTCAGTGCTTTCGCAGGTTCGGGATGTGTTTCAACAAATAGTGCATCAATGCCGACCGCTGCCCCGGCCCGCGCCAGCGGCGCAATAAATTCCGGCTCACCGCCGCTTTTTCCGTTTTCACCGCTCGGCAGCTGAACGGAATGT
This sequence comes from uncultured Chitinophagaceae bacterium, assembly GCA_964596155.1. Taxonomy (GTDB): domain Bacteria; phylum Bacteroidota; class Ignavibacteria; order UBA10030; family UBA8401; genus UBA8401. The sequence continues at coordinate 17,303 of CAZQSI010000031.1, read as the reverse complement.
GTCGCATCAAGAATAACGGGATATCCGAATTTCCGCATCACAATTAATCCACGCATATCAACAACAAGATTGTGATATCCGAACGATGCCCCGCGTTCGGTAACGAGAATATTCTCATTGCCGGTGGATGCAACTTTTTCAATCGGATGTTTGATATCCTCCGGAGCAAGGAATTGTCCCTTTTTAATATTGATGGCTTTTCCCGAGTTGCCGGCGGCAAGAAGGAGATCTGTTTGACGGCATAAAAACGCAGGAATCTGCAACACATCGGCCACCTGCGATGCGGATGGAATCTCTAGCTCCGAGTGAATATCCGTCAGCACCGGAAAACCGAATTCCTTTTTTACATCGCCGAGAATCTTCAATGCTTCATCTATCCCGATTGATACGAAACCTGCCTTACTTGTCCTGTTCGCTTTTTTATACGATGCCTTAAACACAAACGGCAGTGAAAGCCGATCACAAAGTGTTTTAATTTTTTCCGCAGTGAAAAAAATCATGTCTCTGTTTTCGACGACGCACGGTCCGGCGATCACTGCCAGAGGATTTCCGGCGCCGATGCGGAGTGAGGCTATAGTAACTTCTTTTCTCATGATTGATAAAGGTACCACTCTTTACGGGTTAAAGCAAAAAATAGATGATGAGTGCACCGCTTGCCGAACAGATCCAGTTTACGGTGTCGTTGTCAATCCACGCGGCACCCCTGATTAATGTTGTCGGAACTCCATTGACAGATCTTTTTTCTGTGATCCTTCCATCGTCCGCACGGTATTGCGCTTGTATCGTTCCTCCTGCAATGCTGTCAATCAGCGAGCCGGCAATAGCGGACAGACAAAGCAAAAATACCGTCCACAATGTCATAGAATATCCCGATGCAATCCATGCTGAAAGAATGACGAGCATCGCACCGACAGCCCCTCCGGCAATTCCAGCTGCCGAGACGCCTCCGCTGGTTCCGGTTTCGACATGTTGAAATGTTACGATGGAGCGCGGTTTCCCTTTTACCATCGTTCCGATTTCCGTCCCCCATGTATCGGCGGTGACCGCCGCGATCGAAGCAACATAAACATAATACAGATCGCTCCATTCGGGAAACAGATGCCACAGCAGAATGATAACACCCGCCATACCGCCGTTAGCCGCGACCTGGCCGGAATCCCTTCTGTCCGTTTTATCAAACGTATCTTTTAAACGGATTTTTTTCTTTTTTCCGATTTTGGATAACAAACTCGAAGCGACAAAGAAAGTAAGAATAGGGATGGTCCACGTCCATCCTCCGATGCCGAAAATAACTGTTGCGAGTAAAAACACCGCCACAGTACCGCTTTTTGAAATCAGATGAAAATAGAATGAGACGAGACTGATGACGAGCGCCAGTACGACTGCTGTCGCCATATGATGAGCACCGCCGTGACCGGCCGAAAATAAAAAAAAGTTGAGCATGAACGCCGTGCTGAGCGGTACCGCCAGATTATCGAAACCTTTTGTTGTTATCGCCTCCCAACCTGTGACGACAAGAGCTGTCGATGCTGCTATCACCAATGCGCCGGCTTCCGAATATGGATGAAAATATCGGAGCGACAAAAATATCAGCACAAATGTAGAACTGAACATTACCCAGGAACCTTCGATGGTTTTTCTGGATCCGCCCAGCGTAATATAATGCGGGGTCAGGATCAGCTTCCCGAGCATTGCGGCAAGTGCATCAGGTATCGCCATCACCAGCATGGAAATGGTAAGAATATATGGTGCGCGATCCCAGAAAATGATTGTCAGAATAAAAAAGGAAGCGGGATGAAGTACGGTTCCGTAGGAAACACGGTCCGTGTTGTGGAGACTTTTAAGGAAACCGTACCGGAGGGAAAGCACCGTTCCGACCATTGCAGCCGAAGCAATGACAAGCACAGGCACGGCGGAATGGAACAGAAACGGAGAAAATGCCATGAGGATTCCGGTGATCATGTGCACTGATTTCCGGGTGGTTTCGGAATGTCCGTCGGAAATTTTTCTGACGATCTCTGTAATGACGATCAGCACCACTACGAGAAAGAGCACCATGCCCAGGAAGATCCATTCTTCCCTCGTCGGCGGCATGAAGAGTTTTGTCATACAGCATCTCCGACGATTGCGGCCCGATCAGCAGACACAATTTCCGTAATTGCCTTCGTCAATATCAATCTGGCATCTCCGGATGATTTTGCCGCAAGGTCTGCATCAGCGAGAATAAGAAATGCAGTTTCGATTTCCTTTTGCGAATATAATTTCGCCTGTTGGACATATCCTTTGAGAAAATATGGATACGTCGACGTCTGATTCGCCAGCTCAGCTTCGGACAAACGTTGTTTCAGTCCATCCTTGATCTTCCATAATTTCACAAAATGCTGAGTGAGAATGGCAATGATACCGACAGGATTTTCACCGGACCCGGCCAGACGATTGGCAATTTCAATCGCTTTGATGATGTTTTTTTCGCCGACTTTTGACGCAAGTTCAAACGGAGAAAATTCCCGGGAGACTCCAACGATGCGGTGAATTTCTTTGGTGGTGATTGTGCCGCTTTCGGAGACGGTGAGGAACAGTTTTTCCATTTCGTTGTCAAGGTCCCTCAGGGAATTGCCGACATAGGAGTACAGCATCTGAACGGCGGACGGCTCAATCGATCTGCGATGTTTTTTAATTCGAGATTCAATCCACGCCGTTGTTTCGTAATCTTTCAACGGCGAGGCCTCGAAATCCACGCCGAGTTTTTTGAAGGTAGAATAGGGCTTTTTTCTGAAGTCCGCCGAAGTTCCAATCAAAACCAGCGTGGTAGTTTCAGAAGGTTGTTCCGCATACTGTTCCAGCGCTTCTTTGCCCGAAACACGGTCGAAATCCTTAATAATCACCACTCTCCGCTCCGCCATCATGGGATACGAGGATGCTAGGGAAACTATTTTTTTTCCGTCGGTATCGCCGCCATGGATGATATCAAGGTTGAATTCCCGCATTGCAGGCTCAACGGCATGATGAATCAGCGCATCGAGCACTTCGTCGATCAGCAGAGTCTCCTCGCCGTAAAAAAAATAAAACGGAGCAAATTGCTTTCTAGCAAATGAAGCAATGAACTGATCCGATTCAAATTTTTTTTTCGATTTGGATTTCATGTTGATACTGAATTGATCAACGCCGGCTTATCAGCGCTGTTATTCGATCACCGTCATTTTTTTAATCATGACTTTTTCGATCGGATTGTCTCTGGGATCTCTTGGAACGGCAACGATGGCATCAGCAACATCCATCCCATCCGCAACCTTACCGAAGACGGAATACTGTCCGTCGAGAAACGTCGTCGGAACGACCGTAATGTAAAATTGACTTCCGTTCGACATCCGTTGCGGATTGATCTGATCACCCTGCCGGGCGGCGGCAATTACGCCCCGTTCGTGGCTGAGGCCGATCTCTGCGTCAATTCGATACTCAGGACCGCCCATGCCGTGCGTGGAGCGTTCTCCCTTTTTCGAATTCGGATCGCCTCCCTGGATCATAAAATTCGGAATCACGCGGTGAAACGTAGTGCTGTCGTAATACCCTTCCTTTGCCAGTTTCCGAAAATTCGCTGCATGCTTGGGTGCGGCGGAATCGTTCAGCTGGATGGTGATGTTGCCCATTGTCGTTTCGATAACGACAAATCCTTTTTGCGGATTATTGTTTTGTTCGGACACGTTTTTTTTTCCTTTTTTGTTTTTGGGTGCGGATTGCTGAGCATCTGCCGGCTGTCCGGCGGCGATTATTAAGACGCTCAGCAAAATGAGAATGTGCTTCATAGTTCCCTTTTGTATTGATGAAAGACGCGTTGATTAAAAATAATGTATCAGTCCGAACCGGATGCCGGCGGAGATCGTACGAATCGACACTGGTTCGGATGCTGCCGTCGCTGTCAGATGATTTCCTTTGTCATCCCGCAGCCGGCCGCCATGATCATATCCGAGCGAGGCAGAAATATAGCCGAACATATTTTCACCGAACGCAGTCTGACCCGCAGCTTCTGCTTTCACTCCCCACCCGTTTGAGGTATACACATCCTCCGTTCCGAATGTCGATATCTTGCGGGAGAGCATGCCTAATCGATATCCTCCTCCGGCTCCCACCTTAAAAAAATATCCTTTTCCGGTTACGACCCGCTGAACGATTACCGATGTCGATCGGATGGAATAGTACACGTCGTGCATACCGCCGCCTGACCCGGAGAATGCATATGATTTGAACATGAGACCATGCTCAATCTTAACTCCCCAGAATTCGGACACCGGAATTTCAACTCCCCCGAAAAAATCGACTGCCGAAGTATAATCTTCCACACGTTGAGAAAACGACGCAGTGGAGTTTATGAATTCGACGATGTTCTCCGATCTTACAATATGGAGGCCCATGCCGGCTGCGACCGCCACTGTATTGCTCCGCTCCGTCGGTGTTGTCCGTTCATCGTGTTGAGGACGAGCAACGTTAATGATGAGCAGGAGGAAAATAATAACTTTCACGGCGCTGTTTCTTCCGTCTCTTCGTTTCGCCGGATATCCGCGACATGGATTTTGTCCGCCAGAAAGTAGAATAAACCAAGAATGGTCGTTGTCAAAAATCCAACGGCATGCGTATATACCGCAAAACTTAACGCTTTTTCTGGATCGACATGATAAAGATCTGTCAGCGTAAACGAGGTCAACGCATGGTAACTCCCGATGCCGCTCGGTGTCGGAAGCGCAAACGCAATACCGGATGCTACCTGCAGCACGGCGGCAGCTCCGAAATCCAAAGCATTGTCTGTGGGAAAATTGTAAATATAAAACGGAATATACAGCAGCACGATGTACGACAACCAGATGAGCAGACTCGAGAAGGCAATCATCAGAAAATTTCCGGGGTGCTGGGACGCCTGAAATCCCGATAAAAACGAATCAAAAATACGCTCCGACTGCGATCGAATGCTTTTGGGAAAGATGAAAAGCGCCTTCTTGAAGAATGTGAAGAAAATATCCGCTTTGAGAAAAATAAAGACGAACAGCGCCATGAGTGCTACAGCCGCAGCCACGAACACCCATTCAAACTGCGCAACTGAAGGAAACCATATCGCAAAATGATCATTGTACACGGCAAGTACTGTCAACACCACAAGAGCAAAGCTGACCAAATCGAGCAACCGTTCCAAAACAATTGTTCCCATCGTTGCACTTTTTGAAATTCCTTCGAGTTTCTTTAATGCAAACGGACGGACGAATTCACCGAGACGGGGAACAACATTATTGATAAGATAGCCGATCATTGTCACAGAAAATGCATTTCGAAGGGAGACATCGTTTTTAATCGGCGCTAAAAGATACTTCCACCTCCAAGCTCTGATCAGATGGCTTGCTGCGCTTCCTGAAAAAAGCAGAATGAACCAGCTCCAATGAACATCCACCAATGAATGCCATAATTCGTTAATATCTTTTCCTCTGAATGCAACATAGAGAAACACGCCGGCGAGCACAATACTGAAGCCGGTGCTTGCGATATTTTTCAACAATGATTTCATCGGATATTTTTTAAGTCGACGATTTTCATCTCTTTCGTTACGGCAAATTGAAAGAGCGAATCATGAAGACCGCGATTAAATTGCAGCCCCGCCAATTCTATGGAGGTGGAGGTGCCGTTTTTGTCTATCATTTCAATACGGGAGATACTCCAGGATTCCGCCGATGTCCACACTTTTAATGTTGATGTATTGGTCGGCGAAATTGTATGACGAAGGGAGAGAATAATCATGTTGCCGCTTCGTTCAATGCCTGCCGGTGTAAACTCTTTGGGCAGCCCGGCGAGGAATTTGTCCGGCGAAAACGCCTGACCGGGTTTATAAGAATCTATCAACACCTGATTGCCGGCCGGATTGTACATCCAGACTGTTTTTCCGTCGGTGGTAATTGTTTGCTGTTCTGTTTCTATCCGGAATTTGTTGCCGCGCTTGATCATGACCGTGCCGGTTTGTGACTGGCCGTTCGGTTTATATTTCATCTTCACCGACTGGGTAAACGCCGCCGATGCATCTTCCATGGAAGCGTAGCGGGAGCGAATGCTGTCTAGAACTTCGGTTGGTGAGAATTGTATGCCGAACAGTGAAGCGGGCAGAAGTGATATGTACACCAGTGCTCTCATGAACCTCGTTACAAACTTTTTAGAATGATTTCCAGCTGAGATTCGTCCTCGATCAATACTTCACGCGCTTTGCTTCCGTCGAACTGACCGACAATTCCCGCTTCTTCGAGTTGATCCACCAGACGTGCAGCACGGGAATAGCCGACACTGAGCCGTCGCTGCAGAAGAGAAACGGAACCCTGTTGATGCCGCACGATGATGCGTGCCGCTTCTTCGAATAATTCGTCTCTGTCTCCTCCGCTGCCGCCGTTCGCACCTTTTTTCTTCTCCAGGGCGGACGGCAATTCGTACATTTTGCTGTACCCCTGCTGACCGCCGATGTGATCGACGATTTCTTCCACTTCCTCCGTGGAAATATACGCGTTCTGAATCCGAATCGGTTTTGGACTGCTGGACGATTGATACAACATATCGCCCCGTCCGATCAGCTGTTCTGCTCCGCTTCCGTCGAGGATGGTTCGCGAATCGATCTTTGACGAAACAGCATAAGCGATCCGTGACGGGAAATTTGCTTTAATCACACCGGTTATCACATCAACGGACGGACGCTGTGTCGCCAGAACCAGATGGATGCCGACAGCCCGCGCCAATTGGGCGATCCGCGCAATGGATTCTTCAACCTCTTTTGCCGTCGTCATCATCAGATCGGCAAGCTCATCGACAATAACAACGATGTACGGCAGAAACCGATGTTTGATCGTCTCCGTATCTTTTCCCTTCATCCGGCCTTCTTTGAAGCGGGCATTGTAATCCGTTACATGGCGAACACCGGCCGACGCGAGCAGATCATACCGTCGTTCCATTTCAATCACGCAGGATTTTAATGCAAGCACGGCATTCTGCGGCTGAGTGATGATCCGCTCCTCAATATCGGGAGAAACCGCAAGATAGTGGTTTTTCAGCCGCTCATAGAAACTCAATTCAATCTTTTTCGGATCGATGAGAATAAATTTCAGTTCGGAGGGATGCAGGCGATACAGCAGGCTGGCGATGATTGTGTTGATACCGACACTTTTTCCCATGCCGGTGGCTCCTGCAATCAGCACGTGCGGCATTTTTGCAAGATCGTCGATAAATATTTCGCCGGTGATTGTCTTTCCCATTGCAAGCGGAAGTGCGGAGGTGCTGTCGCGGAATTTTTCCGAATTCAAAATGCTTCGGATCGTTACGATCTGCGGTTTGTGATTTGGTATTTCGACGCCGACCGTTCCTTTGCCGGGAATCGGCGCTTCGATCCTGATACCGCGCGCCTGCATTGCAAGCGCAAGATCGTTGGAGAGTGACGTGATCTTTGAAACTTTAACGCCGGTTGCAGGGACAAGTTCATACAGCGTCACGACCGGTCCCGGAGTTACACTGACATTTGCAATTTCAACGTCAAAATCCGAAAGTTTGGCCTTTAGCAAAGCGGCATTGTTCTTTAATTCATCATCGCTGATTTTCTCCTCGTACTTCTTCGGATCCAGCAAATCAACGGAAGGAAACACATAATCTATTTCTTCATCCTCAACCTCGCGTTCCTCAAGCTCTGCCTCTTTTTCTTTCACTCCTTCATTGATTTCCAAAGGAATATCCGAATCGTCCAGCATCGTTCCGGTGAATGCGTCAACCGGCTGCGGAGGTTCCGGCTGCTGTGCAATTGGTCTTGATGACCTCGGCACAATAACGTCGTTTGTGTCGGACAACGATTCCTTCGGAATAATTTCTCCGTCGGGTCGCTTCACTTTTATTTCTTCCGCAGTTTTCTTCTTTTCTGTTGCCCGTATTGCTGCCCGCTGCTCCTGCTCCTTTTTCCACTGCTCCATCCGTGCACCGAACAATTCACCGATCGACGCCAGGAAATCTTTTATCCTCTCCGAGGTTTTTTGAAGGTCGAGATCGACGGCCAGCGTTACTACAACAATCACAAAAGAAACGGTGAGGATGATTCCGCCTGTCAGACCGATTGCCTGCTGCAATACGGTAGCAAAAAAAGATCCGAAACTTCCGTGCCATTCGGGAGATATTACATCGGCAAGTCCGGTTTTTCGTAACAGACCAAAAAATGCCGACCCTAAAAGTGCCAGCGCAATTGCATAGTTAGTGAAATAGACGAGACGCCGGAGTTCGCCCTTGCGAAGCAGCGTCCACCCCCACATTAATAATAATGCCGGGACAATGAATGCGAACAATCCGACGGTGGAATTTATGAGAAAGTTGGAAAGGATGGCTCCGAACAATCCGAGCCAGTTTGTGGTCATCTCCGATTTCTGCTGGATGAGTGCGTCGTTGGTGAACACCTTGTATAAATCAGAAAGGCGGATATCTCCGTTGGCTTCGTCCCCGGGGGAATACGAGATCATCGAAAGGAGCGTCATGAATCCGAAGACAATAATCAGGAATGAGAAGACCTGACCTCGTTTTTTTGAATTTTTTTTCGACCCGTTTTCGGATTTTCGCTTGCGGGGCTGCGGAGGAGCTTCGTCGTGTTGCAGGGGAACGTCTTCCATCATTATCCTTTCCCGCCTGCCGTATCAATGCTGATCGGAACGTGTGGCACTCCCGGTTCCGCCTTTCTTTTCAGTTTAATGACGTTGCTGGAAAGTTCCGGAACAACATCAAACGTATCCACGGTGGTGCAAAACTCGAGATCTTTTTCAAAGCCGATATCGATAAGAAATTTTCCATGATCGCACGATTTGGCCATCTTTAACAAATTTTTACTCGCACTCTTATAGAGCGTAAATGCAGCAGATCCGGAATCATTGAATTCAAATTCTGCATTTTTGTCTTCCATCAATTCTTTGATGATCATGCCGGCGCATACGGCATCTTCAACGCAGAACTGAGTATGCTTTCCTGCACAGAGTATATACACATCGTCCTTCAACTCCGTGATCCGTTTAACAACGGCGGACATATTGACAAATCCCGCGATAATCATGTTCTTTGCGTAACGTGCCTTCCACATTGCGGGAGCACCGTTGGACGTGTAGAAAATGATCGACTTGTTCTTCACCGCTTCCTCGGTATATTCAAATGGAGAATTACCGAGATTGAATCCTTTGATGATTTTTCCGTTGCGTTCTCCGCCGCGGAGCACGACATCGCCGAAGAGATTGCCGGAAACTTTCACTGCCGATTCGATTGTATTCACCGGAATAATTTCCCTCGCACCGTTGTGCAGCGCCGTAATAACCGTCGTACTCGCCCGCAGCACATCGATCACAACCACGTTCTTATCCCGCAGAAAGAGATCGTCGATCTGAGATGGTGAAAAAAAGACTTCTATTTTCATTGTGTTATCCCCAATAACCGCAGCAATTATTTCTTTAAAAACGGAAGCGCAACAACAGTTGCATCAACCGATCGTCCCCGAATGTCAATCTGTATTTTTGTTCCGGCCGCCGTATGCGGATGCCGGACATATCCCATCGCGATCCCTTTTCCCAAGGAGGGCGACACTGTTCCGCTGGTAATGGATCCAACCTGCTCGCCGTTGACAAGCAGCGGATAACCGTGCCGTGGGAACGCTTTGTCTTCGACTGTCATGCCGACCAATTTTCGTTTCGGACCATCCGCCTTCACTTTTTCCAGTACGGACTTTGCAATAAAATCCCCTTTGGAGAGTTTCGTTATCCAGCCAAGTCCGGCTTCAATGGTATTGGTCGTTTGGTCAATATCGTTTCCGTATAAACAGAATCCCATCTCAAGCCGTAACGTATCACGCGCACCCAGACCGACAGGCGCAATGGAAAATTCTTTTCCGGCATCGAAGATCGCATTCCAGATTTTTTCCGCATGAGTTCCGTTAAAATAAATTTCGAATCCCACCTCGCCGGTATATCCTGTGCGGGAGATGATCATCTCAACACCGGAAAGATTTCCCTGCACAAAATTGTAATAAGGAATTGTTGAAAGATCGACGGTTGTCAGTTTTTGCATGGTCGCAAGAGATTTCGGTCCTTGAATGGCAAGCAGTGCCGTCTCATCACTTTTATTTTCCAGTGACACATTCCCGGGAGAATGTTTTTTCATCCACTCCCAGTCTTTATCCATATTCGCTGCGTTGACAACAACCATATAAGAGTTATCGGCAAGCATATAGACCAGCAGGTCATCCACTATTCCGCCGTCTTCATAACACATGGCGGAATATTGCGCCTTACCGGGAGTTAATTTGGCGACGTCATTCACTGTAATCGATTGCAGAAACGATAACGCCCCGTCGCCGCTGACAAAGAATTCTCCCATATGGGATACGTCAAACACACCGACGGCTGTCCTGACAGTTTTGTGTTCTTCAATGATACCGGCATATTGGACAGGCATTTCGTAACCGGCGAACGGAACTATTTTTGCTCCGGCTTTTTCATGAAGTGCAAAGAAGGGTGTTCGCTTCATTTCCCTTGTCCTTTTTTCCAGTCCGCAAGAAATTTTTCCAGACCGATATCGGTCAGAGGATGTTTGATCAGCTGGTCGATTACCTTCAGAGGCATCGTTGCGACATGCGCCCCCATCATTGCCGCCTGTGCAACATGAATGGGATGACGAACGCTGGCCACAAGCACCTCGGTCTCAAATCCATAATTATTGTAGATCGTGACAATTTGCTCAATCAACTGCATACCGTCAGTGCTGATATCGTCCAACCGGCCCACAAACGGACTGATGTATGTCGCGCCTGCTTTTGCTGCTAATAACGCCTGATTGGGAGAAAAACAGAGGGTCACGTTGGTGCGAATCCCTTCTGAATGAAATGCTTTTGCTGCTTTAAGGCCATCTTTAATCAACGGAAGCTTTATCACAATGTTGTCGTGAATTTTTGCCAGTTCTTTCCCCTCTTTCATCATTCCGGCAAAATCTGTCGCAACGACTTCAGCGCTGATCGGTCCGTTCACAACAGCGCAAATTTCTTTGAGCAGCGTCACAAAATCTTTTCCTTCTTTTGCAACAAGCGAAGGATTCGTCGTGACACCGTCCAGAACACCGAGTTCATTCGCTTCTTTAATCTCGGCAAGATTAGCAGTATCGATAAAAAATTTCATAATGTTTGTTCTCCAAGAACCGAGGATCTAAGCGATTAGATCCTTGAGTGAAAATGAAAATATCTAATTCAAAAATTCGGGGGTGATATCTTTATCCTGCTTAATGGAAATGAATCTGAATTCGTCGATCGGCAGCGACTTATCCGCCTCAATCGTTACCCACTTTAATGAGTTAACACGCATCTGCCATTTGCGGCTGAAAAAGCCGTTCGTTACATATTCTGCCATGCTGGGATGAACGCGGAGATGGAGCCGGAACTCTTTTCCTTCCGCACGGTATCGGCGAAGCCAGCGTTCAATATGACTTAAGATTGTCGTTTTCGATTGAATGGTACCCGTTCCGCCGCAGACCGGACATGGCTCGGTGAAACTGTGAATGATACTTTGGCGCTGTCGCTGACGCGTAATTTGCATCAGACAGAAATCTGTCAGAGGAAGGATCGTATGCTTCGACCGGTCGCGTTTGAATTCCTTCTTCATTTCGTCGTACACTTTTTTCTTGTTCCGGTCATCAAGCATGTCGATGAAGTCGATGACGATAATGCCGCCGAGATCTCGCAGCCGGATTTGCCGTGAAATCTCCCTCGCAGCTTCAAGATTGGTGCGAAGTGAATTCTCTTCCTGCTCCTTGCTTGCAGCGTACCGTCCGCTGTTCACATCGATGACGACCATTGCTTCCGTCTGTTCAACAATGATATACCCGCCATGCTTCAGCCAAACTTTTCGTGTCAGCAGTGTGGCAATTTCCGCCTCGATTCCAAACGCATCGAAGATCGGCTCACGCTTTCCGTAGAACTCCACACGGTCTGCCATTTCCGGAGAGAAGACTTTCACGTACGATTTAATTTCTTTGAAGAGCCGTTTGTCGTCCGTCACTACCCGGCTGACCTGATCGCTGAACAGATCGCGAATCACGCTCGAAGTGGTAGCCATATCCTTGTAAATTAATGACGGCGGCTGTTCTTCTTTAGCAGATTTTTCGATCTCTCTCCATGATTCGAGCAGCGATTCAAGATCATTCAAAAAGAGTTTCTCATCCTGATTTTCTGCATTGGTGCGAACGATCACTCCAAAGCCCTGAGGGAGGATACTGCGCACAAGACGGCGAAGGCGGCGGCGCTCCTTGAAACTGCTGATTTTTTTTGAGATACCGACTTTTCCGTCAAAGGGAAGAAGGACAAGGAAACGGCCGGGCAGGGAAACTTGAGATGTAACGCGGACTCCTTTTTTTCCTACGGGTTCCTTGGTTACCTGTACGATGATTTCCTGTCCCTTTTGGAGATTAACTTGTTTACGCCGCTCTTCGCGCGGTTTGCGGTCTGTTTTTGGTTTGGCTGAGGCAACGGCAACGCCGTTTCCTTCCTGTTCATCTACATCGTCATCTTCATCTTCATCATCGAGCATCGCATTATATTCGTCCTGAACATCGCTGATGTCGGAAAAGTGAAGAAACGCATCCTGTGGTAATCCGATATCGATGAAAGCAGCCTGAATTCCGGGCATTACTTTTGCCACTTTGCCGAAGTAGATATCCCCGACCATTCGCTCTTTTTCCGGTGTTTCGACAAACAATTCTGCCAGTTTGGCCTCTTCGGTAATCGCAATACGGATTTCATTACCGACAGAGTTAATCAATATTTCTTTTTTCATTTCTGGTACAACCTTTCACAACTGCAGCCCGGCATAAGAGCCTGGGCGCGTTTCTAAATTATAAAATACACCCATAAATTGGGGAAACACTTTATTATTCCTTCGCACAATTCTGTGTAATAGTAAGTTGTTTTTAAGTCTATTACAGCGGTTTTCTCACAAATTACTTGAAATTTACGAAAAGATCAGGTGGCTTGCAAGGTGAGTTTTTTTTGAAGATTACAATAAAAAAGCCAAGCTTACTGTATCACACTCTACATTGGAGGCTGTTGCTTCCTTCCGGACCTGGCAGGGTTGTCCAACATCAAGTTGTACAGGGCTTGGCTACTTAATCTATAAATTGACAAATTGTACAGGTTTTAAGGATTCAATTCCGCAATTTATCAATTTCCCAATTTGAAAATTACCCGTGGAGCTGATCGGGATCGAACCGACGACCTGTTCGTTGCGAACGAACCGCTCTCCCAAACTGAGCTACAGCCCCAATTCGCCGTATAATATACGATAAATTGAAGCTGAGTTCAAATGAAACGGGAAAATTCTAACCATTTGACCTGTTCTTCCTGTACCAATCAATGGTTTTGGTAAGACCTGTTTTTAAATCGACCGATGCTTTCCATCCCAAAGCATTAATGCGGGAAACATCCAGCAACTTTCTCGGAGAACCGTCAGGTTTTGAGGAGTCAAATTCCAGGGTCCCCTGAAATCCGACAATCTCGCTGATCAACTGCGCAACTTCCAGAATTGTTACATCAACCCCGGTCCCAATATTAAAAAAATCATTTCCGTCGTACTTCTCCATCAGAAAAATACAAGCGGCTGCCATATCATCAACATATAGAAACTCTCTCTTCGGCTTCCCTGATCCCCACAAAACAACCGATGGGGCGTTATTTTCTTTTGCTTCCACAAATTTCCTGATCAATGCCGGAAGCACATGAGAATTCATTAAATCAAAATTATCATTCGGTCCGTACAAATTGGTCGGCATCACGGATATGAAGTTTGTTCCGTACTGGCGGTTATAAGATTTTACCATTTCCATACCCGCAATTTTGGCAATGGCGTACGGCTGGTTTGTCGGTTCTAATTTACCGTCAAGCAAAAACTCTTCCTTCATCGGCTGGGGAGACATTTTGGGATAAATACACGAACTGCCGAGGAAGCAGAGTTTTTTTACGCCGTTGACGTACGATGAATGAATAACATTATTCTGAACAGCAAGATTTTGATATATGAAATCAGCCGGATACGAATTATTGGCATGGATTCCGCCCACTTTTGCCGCTGCCAAAAATACATATTCAGGCTTTTCAGATTCAAAAAAATCTTTTACCATTTTCTGATCAGTTAGCTCTAGCTCTTTATGAGTCCGATACAGTAAATTGGTATAGCCGTAGGATTGAAGAAGCCGCAGAATCGATGACCCGGCCAATCCTCTGTGACCTGCGACGAATATTTTGGCACTCTTTTCCAAACTAATATCCCCGTTTTTTTACAAGTTCATAATCGGCTTTTGCCATCAATCGAGCGAGATCGGCAAACTTGGTTGTCGCCTCCCATCCAAGCTTCTCTTTCGCTTTGGTCGCATCTCCGATCAGCAGATCTACTTCGGTTGGACGGTAATATTTTGGGTCAACGGCAACAAGCACTTTTCCGGTCGCAGTATCAATTCCTTTTTCATTTTCATCCTCGCCTTCCCACCGCAGGGTGATACCCAGTTCGCCGAATGCTGCTTCGACAAATTTCCTCACTTCATGCGTTTCGCCTGTTGCCAGAACAAAGTCTTCCGCTACATCCTGCTGCAGCATTCTCCACATCCCTTCCACATACTCGGGTGCGTACCCCCAGTCCCGCTTTGAGTTCAGATTTCCGAGCGTTAGCTGTTCCTGTTTGCCCAGCTTTATCTTCGCGGCTGCCATCGTGATTTTTCTTGTTACAAATGTTTCACCTCGACGTGGAGATTCATGATTGAATAAGATACCGTTGCACGCAAACAGATCATACGCTTCGCGGTAATTGACGATGATCCAGTATCCGTACAGTTTAGCAACACCGTACGGGCTTCGCGGATAAAAGGGAGTGGTTTCTTTTTGCGGAATTTCCCTTACTTTGCCGTACAGTTCACTTGTTGATGCCTGATAAAATTTTGTCGTAATCCCAGTCTCGCGAATTGCATCCAGGAACCGCAATGTCCCGACCGCATCCACTTCGGCTGTATATTCGGGGACCTCAAACGAAACTTTCACGTGACTCTGGGCGGCGAGATTATACACTTCATCCGGATCAATTTTTTCGAGCAGCCGGTTGATGTTGCTTGTATCGGTGACATCGCCGTAATGAAGGAAGAATTTCGAACCGGCATATTTGGGATTGTTATAAATATGGTCTATCCGTCCGGTGTTAAATGAACTGCTGCGGCGATTTACTCCGTGAACTTCATATCCTTTTTCGAGCAATAATTCGGCAAGATACGATCCGTCTTGTCCAGTTATACCGGTAATCAAAGCTTTTTTCGACATATTAATCTTCCTTACTGTTCCAATAATCCAAAAGATCCGTTAATGTTTGTTTAAGAGGAATTTCAGCTTTCCAGCCAATCGAGTGCTCAATAGCGCTGGCATTGCCCGCAAGCAGTTGAATGTCGTATCCGCGAAGCCGTTTCGGTTCCACATTCAGGGTAAACTGTTCCGATGTGATTTCTTCAAACAATCGAATGATTTCTTCGATGCTGTATATTTTTCCTGAACACAAATTAAAAATGAAGTTATTCTTATTGTCTATTTGGGACAGCATCCAATATCCCCGGGCAATGTCACGGACATCTGTGAAATCCCGGCGCGCTTTAATGTTACCCACACGCAGCACACGCTCTGAATTTGATTTTTTAATTCCGACAATTTGTTTTGCCAGGGAGGAGCAGACAAAATTAGGCCTCTGACGCGGACCGGTGTGATTAAACGGACGTGCAATGACAATATCCAATCCTTCATATTTCTTATACGTCTGCGCTACGTAATCAACACTCGTTTTGCTGGCAGCATACGGATTCACCGGCTGCGGAATTGATTGTTCCGTATGCAAAGAAGGCAAGCCAAACGTTTCACCGTACACTTCGCCGGAAGTCACCACAATGATTCGCGGCGATATCTCGCTTGCTTTTACTGCTTCGAAAACATTGATTGTCCCGATCACATTCGTTTTAAAAGTTTCCGCTGCATGTTCAAACGAACTTGGGACAAAAGCCTGGCCTGCGACGTGAAAAATAATTTCCGGTTGAGTGTCCTTTATTACTTTAAATACAGATTGGAAATCTGATATTTCACATGTTGACAAAATAACATTTCCGTCAAGCTGTTTGAGATTATCATCTTTCTCCATATCGCGAAGGATTCCGTACACTGTCGCCTTCGTGTTTTTGATGATATAGTCTGCAAGATGGCTACCTGCAAAACCGCCGATACCGGTAATAAGAACTTTCATAAAAAATTGTTCACAGTTATATCAATTAACATCTTCGATGAAGATACGAATATTCCACTCCTCAAAAAAATATTTTTTTAAGGATGTGAATCAGATCAACACCAAGAACAAAAAAAAATCCCGTTCGCTTTCGCGGACGGGATTTCTAAAAAAAAATCAGGCATCGACCTACTCTTCCATACAGTTACCCATATAGTACCATCGGCTCTGCGGGGCTTAACTTCTCTGTTCGGAATGGGAAGAGGTGTAACACCCGCGACAAAAACACCTGAATTTAAATTCAAAATGAAAAGAAGCGCAAATGATGATCTTATAAGTTTATTGATGCACAAGGATGTGTATTCAAAAAAGAATTGGCAAGTCTCACGAATTATTAGTACTACTCGACTCACACATTACTGTGTTTATATCTGTAGCCTATCAACCAAGTCATCTCCTTGGATTCTTTAGGGGGTAAACCCCAGGGAAATCTTATCTTGGAGCGGGTTTCGCACTTAGATGCTTTCAGTGCTTATCCCATCCGGACGTGGCTACTCTGCAATGCCACTGGCGTGACAACAGATTCACCGTCGGTCCGTTCATTCCGGTCCTCTCGTACTAAGAACGAGACTCCTCAAATTTCCTGCGCCCGCATAGGATAGGGACCGAACTGTCTCACGACGTTCTGAACCCAGTTCACGTACCGCTTTAATTGGCGAACAGCCAAACCCTTGGGACCTTCTCCAGCCCCAGGATGCGATGAACCGACATCGAGGTGCCAAACCTTGCCGTCGATATGAACTCTTGGGCAAGATCAGCCTGTTATCCCTAGCGTACCTTTTATCCTTTGAGCGTTGGCCCTTCCACTTGGAACCAACGGATCACTAAATCCTACTTTCGTACCTGCTCGACTTGTCCGTCTCGCAGTTAAGCTCCCTTGTGCTTTTACACTCGCCGCATGATTACCAACCATGCTGAGGGAACCATTGAGAGCCTCCG
>CAZQSI010000030.1:19888-32248 GCA_964596155.1 uncultured Chitinophagaceae bacterium | reverse complement strand
ATCATCGCATTGTTTGATCGTCTCTTCGGACAAGCGGACAATTTCCGTTTCAAGCTGAAGTGCTCGTGTCAGTGCCGCACAGGTATTTCTGCAGTTTTGCTCGCAATGGAATGCTTGTAAATTCATGATGGACTCCTTTTCTATACGCGTTGCAGATGTTCTGCTGCATACTGGCTGCCGGTGGTCAACGCCTGTTCGTTCAGCGGTAGTAAATGGTGGTGACGCTCGGGAAGCACCTCTTGCAATGCCAGCACGACATTGGCAGTCGAAACAATCGGGCGGCGTTCAAGAAATGCTCCGAGAAGAATCATATTGGCTACCTGTTTTTTTCCCATCTTCACGGCAAGCGCGGTAGCCGGAATCGTCAGCACATCGATATCGGTGCGGACACTCGGCGTGATGATTGTGGATTCTTCGCACAGAAGCAATCCTTCCGGTTTGATACGGCTGTCAAATTTATCCAGCGACGGTTGGTTCAGGATGATTGCCGCATCGAACGTTGTAACAATCGGAGAACTCACTTTTGTCGGAGAGACAATCACCATGCAGTTTGCCGTACCGCCCCGCATTTCCGGTCCGTAGGCCGGCATCCAGCTGACTTCTTTTCCTTCTTTCATGGCTGCATAGGAAATTATCTGACCCATCGAGAGAACACCCTGTCCTCCAAAACCTGCGATGATTATTTCCTGAGATTGAATCATAAACACTCCGAAGATGATTGCTGTTGAACGAACCGTCCTGTTCTTTAGCGCAATTCCGCCGGCACTTTGATGTCGCCCGGAGGAAAATACGGAAACATATTTTTTTCCATCCACTCGTTTGATTCCACCGGCGTCATCTTCCAGCCCGACGGGCAATTCGAAACCACTTCGATGAAACAGGTTCCTTTTTTTTCTTTTTGAAATTCGAAAGATGATTTAAAAGCTTTTTTCAACTTTCGTACCGCTCCCGGGGTGTGGATGGAATGCCGTGCAACATAATATGCTCCGGGCAGTTGGGCAATCATTTCTGTTATTTTCAACGGAGAGCCGACAATCTTTTCGTCGCGGCCGTACGGCGTTGTGGAAGTGACCATGCCGCACAGCGATGTCGGAGCCATTTGTCCGCCGGTCATACCGTAAATGCCGTTGTTGACAAACACCATCAAAATATTTTCACCCCGGTTTACCGTATGGATGGTTTCGCCTGTTCCGATCGCCGCGAGATCGCCGTCACCCTGATATGAAAAAACATACCTGTCGGGTAGCACCCTGCGGATTCCCGTTGCAACCGCACTCGCCCGTCCGTGCGCCGCTTCCTGCATATCGACATTCATATAGTGATAAGCGAAGACGGAACATCCCACCGGAGCGACTCCAATCGTCCGCTCTGCAATTCCCATCTCTTCTATGGTTTCCATCAGCACTCTGTGAACAACGCCGTGTCCGCAGCCGGGACAGTAATGCATCGGCGTATCGGTGAGTGTTTCGGGCTTATGATAAACTACTTCCAATTGCAAAGAATTATCGAATGACATATGTATCACCTTAACTACTTGATGAATACTATTTTTTTTGATTCTGAATTATATTCGGTTACTATTGTATAAAAATAAACACCGCTAGATAATTTTTCGGCTCGAAAATCAACGTTATATTTTCCTGGTTCATGGATTGAGTTAACCAACATTTCAACTTCATTACCCAGACAATCAAATATTTTTAATGTTACGTTGGACTTTTTTGATATTGTGTAAACAATATGAGTTAATGGATTAAACGGATTTGGATAATTCAGAGACATCGAAAATGTTTTATCATTGATCGGCGCGATTTTTGTTATTGCAGTTGGAGATTCAAAAAATTTTATAATATTTCCATTCTCAGTCGCGACCCAACCAAAAGTAATTCCATTGTCAACAACCACACTTAAATGTCCCAAGCTTGATTGACTGTAACGGTATTTCTCGTTCCACGTAACTCCAGTGTCAGAACTTGTGTATACCGACGAATTACCAGTCCCCCATAAAATTCCATTTTTTGTACCGCTGACGTTATATGTATGTGGAATGATCTGAGAATTCCACTTCCAAGAGATACCCCCATCTTTCGTATAAAAAAAACCACTTCCAAATGCTGCCACACTGTGCAGTGAATCTGAAAACCAAAGAGCATATGTATCATCAAATGGTGTTGTTATATATTCCCAACTAATACCCCTATCGTTTGATTTGTATATTTTATGTCCTCCACATCCCGACACCCCAAACCACACATAATTTTTATCAGCTATAGATACGGAATTTCTATTACCAGCCTCGCATGATGTAATTCTAGGTGAATTATTTTCTTGATTCCATGTTTTGCCTCCGTCTGTCGTTCGCAGTATTCTCCAAACCGAATCTTTAGGATCTCCAATAGCGATTCCCTGAGTCTGATCAAACATTTTAATGCCATTGATATAAGAACTGTTCGTATGCACCAGATTCCAGTTTTTACCAAAATCATTTGTCAAATAGAGAGAAGTTCCCGATGGAACTTCCATCGCTGCTAATGCTGTGCTATCATTAATTGTCTCAATCATTTGAATGATGCCCGTTAAGCAATTAGTCCATGTGTTTCCGCCATTTGTCGTGTAAAATGCACCGGACGTTCCACAAAGCCAAACGACATCTTTGTTGACAGCTTTTATCGTGGTTGTTAATTGATTAGAACCGATATATTGATTTTGCCAAACAACTGTTTGAGAAAATCCAAAATTAATTAATGTTGCAAAAAGTATATATTTCCACAAATGTGAAATGCTTTTCATTTTAATATTGGCTAGTTTTATGGTTTTGATTCGAATTGCAATAAAATCAAATTTTGGTTTGACGTTTTTTGGAATTGTTCGTGGGAAACACTTAAAGAAGCTTTATATACCACTCCTTTTTTATATATAAGGTCTGTCTCTACAAAATATTCTCCCGAAATCCAATAATCAGGAATCCCTATAAATGAATATTTGCCATCACTCTGAATAGTGCTTGTTGACATTAGCAAATCATAATAATAGACATATATATTGGGGTTATTTGCCGGAAAAGATCCATTCTCGAATGAAACCATCCCTTCAATTTGAACATGATATGGTTGAGTATAAAGAGTAATATCGCAAACCGTACTAATTCCATAAGTATGAAATACCCATCTTCTTCCAGAATATAGAATTCCGTTTCTCAAAACAAAGTCTGTTTTAAGTAAATAGAGACCTGTAGGATAGTCACTATTAATTCCTGAAATACCATAGTGTCCACCAACAGGATCGATTTCATCCTCTGAATCGGCAATTGCGTTAATTGTGTCAGTAGAATAATACGCTCTGATATAATAAAGAGGATTCCAACTTTCTAGTTTTGTTCCATCTTCAAAATAAACATAGCCATTGATTTGTTGATTCTGTGTAGGTTCAGAAAGTACTTTTAGATTGTTCGCGGATTCAATATTCGATCGATAATTCAATCGGTCCAAACCATTTATTGATGTACCATCGGAACAAGAACTAAAAGACCCTATTAAACCAATCCATATCAAAGAGAGTATTAAATTTAATTGACTTTTGTTTTTACAAAACACCCAGTTGCAGTTTTTACGATATTGCATTTTTATTATCCACCTAATTTGATTTTTCATATTAATTGCTTACAAATACCCCGCTGATTGATTCGTGATCCGCTGTTTTTCCGACAAGGCTTCTACTTCCAGCAGAATCTCTTCCGGCGTTGGGATCATGCCTCCCATGCGCCCTTTGAAATAGACCGGACATTTTCCATTCACCGCCAGACGGACATCTTCCACCATTTGTCCGGCATTCATTTCCACCGTCAGGAACATCCGCATCGGATCGGCATACGCTGCAAACGCTTCGTACGGGAACGGATAGAGCGTGATGGGACGGAAGACACCGACATTCAATCCTTTCGCCCTCGCCAGTTCCATCACCTTGTTGCAGATGCGCGCGGTCAGTCCGAACGCCACCAAGATGATATCCGCATCGGCGGTATTCTGTTCTTCGTACCGTATTTCCGCCTGCAGCTTCCTGTATTTGTCCTGCAGATGGATATTTATTGTTTCCATCTTATCAGGTTCGATATGAAGCGACGTGATGTAATTTCTTTCACGGTCCGAAGATTTTCCGACGGTGCTCCATTGTGCGGAGGTATACGGAAGCGTTCCCGATTTCGGCAGATAAATTTTTTCCATCATTTGACCGAGCGCTCCGTCCGCCAGAATCATCGACGGCATTCGATACTGTTCTGCGAGACGGAATCCTTCAAAAACAAAATCTGCCATTTCCTGTACGGACGATGGAGCGAAGACGATGATGTGATAATCGCCGTGACCTCCCCCTTTGGTCGATTGAAAATAATCACCCTGGGCTGGCTGGATGGTACCCAATCCGGGTCCTCCCCGCTGGATGTTCGCAATCAAACATGGAAGTTCGGCTGCTGCTATGTAGGAGATTCCCTCCTGCATCAAGCTAATTCCCGGACTTGAGGAAGTGGTCATAACTCTTGCACCTGCGCCTGCGGCGCCGTAGACCATGTTGATGGAAGCAATTTCACTTTCCGCCTGCAGCACAACCGTCTCCGGATGTTTCGGAGACTGCTCAGCAAGATATTCCAGAATTTCTGATTGAGGAGTAATCGGATATCCGAAATAGGCCTGCAATCCAGCACGGAGTGCCGCCTCGGCAAGCGCTTCATTCCCTTTCATCAATTTCGGTTCTTCATCGTGAACAAGATCGGTTCGTGCCATTAGGAACTCACTTTCTGCTGAATGCTTGTCGCTTCAACCATTCTTGAAATTTTTTTTGCCGGTTTCTTTTCACGATAGACAGTGATGGCAGAATCCGGACAGACCAAGGCACAATTGACGCATCCCGTGCAATTGTTTTGAACAAGTTCAACAAACCGGAACCCTTTTCTGTTAATCAGTTCTGAGAGACCGAGACTCGCCTGCGGACAAGCGGCGATACAAAGTTCGCAGCCTTTGCATATTTCTTTTGCTATCTCTACCGTTCCGGAAATCATAGTGTACTCCGTTTAGATTAATTCAATGATGATGAAAGACTCAATTATGGTGCCATTACTTATCATGTGAATTAACAGCATAAATGCAGCAGTTTGAGAGCGGTGGTTTTTCAAAATCAGGAATTAAAAAAATCGATTCCTATAAAGAGAAATCAAAATGATCTGTCACAAATCAGGGTTTGTGGTTGTTGAATTTATATACAAACTGCGCTCGTTTTGAATTCCGTCAAAAAAATAAGACTGAAGTGTCCTAATTAGTTTTCTCAACCGATTTTCCTTCTGCCGTGTGAAGCAAAGAATCGGTGATGAAAATCTATCAACCGGATAGCATATTGCATTCAAAGGATCGGAAACCTATTTCTTCAATTGATTCTTTCTCAATCCACTCAATCTTTTTTTCATCATACCTTAAAGGGAAATATGATAGACTTGATTCTATTTGCCATTTGTTGTATGTTTCGCCCATAATTAACAGATTTACGTTAAGGAGGTCTAATGTCACGTAGTTTAAACAAGGTTCAATTGATTGGTAATTTGGGAAAGGACCCCGAATTGAAATACACGCCAAGCGGCGTTGCAGTTGCCACGTTTTCCATCGCAACAAGCGAAAGCTGGAAAGATCAGGATGGCAATCAGCAGGAAAAAACAGAATGGCACAATATAGTTGCCTGGAGAAAACTCGCAGAGATCTGCGGTGAGTATCTTAAAAAAGGGAAAAAAGTCTATATTGAAGGTAAATTACAAACCCGTAATTATGAAAAAGACGGCATTAAACGGTATGTGACGGAAATCGTCGCCGATCAATTAATTATGCTTGATGGAGGAGGAGGCGGAGCAAACAGGAGTTCAGGCAGTCAAACATCTTCCGAACCGGCACCCTCCCATTCCGATTCGCCAAAAGACGATGATCTTCCGTTTTAAGAATTCATTGATGAAAAAGCAAGCCCTGTCAATTATATGGCAGGGCTTATTATTTTAAAAGGTCGTATATGATCAAATATTTTTCTTCGCTGTTGATTGCTCTTACACTTCTTACCGCGGTGAGCGAAGGAGCGTCGCGAAAACCTGTTCAGGGAAAGCACGGTATGGTAGTCTCGGCCGATCCCCTCGCTACCTCTGTGGGACTTGATATTCTCAAGAAAGGAGGAAATGCCGTTGATGCCGCGGTTGCCATCGGCTTTGCACTTGCAGTGACCTATCCTGCTGCCGGAAATATCGGCGGGGGCGGATTTATGAACATCCGCTTTGCCGACGGACGATGTTTTGCCATCGACTATCGTGAAAAAGCTCCCTCTGCCGCAACGCGAGACATGTATTTGGATCAACAGGGAAACTTTCTTCCCGAAAAAAGTACGTTCGGTCATTTAGCCGCCGGCGTTCCCGGAGCTGTGGCCGGAATGCTGACGGGACTGGAACGGTTCGGAACAATGAACCGCCGTGATGTGATCACGCCTGCATACGAACTTGCCGCCAACGGATTCACGCTGCTTCCCGAACTGGCTGACGATCTTAATTGGGGAAGAAAACACTTCGAAAAATTTACGGGAAGCAAAAAATATTTTATCGGCAGCGATTCCCTCTTTCGCGGCGGCGACCAATGGCGTCAAGCTGATTTGGGAGCAACGCTGATGCGCATCATCACGCATGGACGCGATGGTTTTTACAAAGGCACGACGGCCGATTTGATTGCCGCCGAAATGAAACGGGGCGGCGGTTTGATTTCCAAAAAAGATCTTGAAGAATATCAGGCGGTGGTTCGTACTCCCGTGAAAGGAATGTACCGAGGCTACGAGATTATTTCTCAACCGCCGCCAAGTTCCGGCGGCGTTGCTTT
Organism: uncultured Chitinophagaceae bacterium; assembly: GCA_964596155.1. Lineage (GTDB taxonomy): Bacteria > Bacteroidota > Ignavibacteria > UBA10030 > UBA8401 > UBA8401. Next base: position 25,364 of record CAZQSI010000030.1, on the reverse strand, counting down.
AATTCAACTGCTGAATATTTTGGAAGGTTACGACCTATCGTCCCGCGGATTTAATTCGGCATGGACGATCCATCGATATATCGAAGCGATGCGGCGCGTCTACGCCGATCGTGCGGAACATCTCGGCGATCCGGATTTTTATTCCGTACCGGTGACGTGGCTGACATCAAAAGAATATGCCGAACAACGCCGTGCGTCCATTGATACACTCCGAGCAAGCAGCAGTAAAGAAATTTCCCACGGCATGCCGCCGCCGCGCGAAAGCGAACAGACAACTCATTATTCAGTCGTTGACCGGTGGGGAAATTGCGTGAGTGTTACAACAACATTGAACGGAGGTTTTGGAAGTTTCGTTGCCGTTGACGGAGCCGGCTTTTTACTAAATAATGAAATGGATGACTTTTCCGCAAAACCGGGAGTGCCCAATATGTTCGGCGCATTGGGCAATATTGCCAATGAAATTCAACCGGGAAAAAGAATGCTCTCCTCCATGACCCCGACCATCATCGCAAAGGACGGCAAACCGTTTATGGTAATCGGAACACCCGGCGGCACAACCATCATCACGACCGTGATGCAGGTACTATGCAACGTGATCGATTTTCAAATGAATATCCAGGAGGCGATCGACGCCCCGCGTATTCATCATCAATGGTCGCCCGACCAAACATATTTCGAACGCCGCGGTCTTTCGGCCGATACAATTGAAAAACTGCGGGCGATGGGACATGAGATGATCGAACGGCGGGGAACGAGCGGTCTTGCCGAAGGAATCCTTTTCGACAGCCGGACCGGAATGCTGCACGGAGCGACTGATTCTCGCGGCTATGGACTTGCCGCAGGATTTTAGACTATGAAACCGCTGCCAGTAATCATATTGCTGCTGATGATGCATATTCTGTCCGGATGCGGGACATCGGATACTCTTGACAGAATACCTCCGGAAGTGACGGTGAATGATCCCGACACCGATGAGATCGGCGCGCCGATTGTGGTTACCGTGAATGCAACGGATAATGTAAGCGTCGCCGGCGTGTCATTGTATATTGACGGAGTGTTTCTCGACCGGAAAACGGCACCGCCCTACAGTTTTTATTGGTACAGCGATTATTGGGGGGATGGAAAAAAACATTTGCTCACGGCATCGGCACTCGATCCTTCCGGAAATATCGGCACGTCAAAACCTGTTACGGTCGAAGTGTTGAAAACGTTAAGCCCGACCGTCGATATTATTTCTCCCCTACACAACGCGGTGATCGGAGAAGAGCGATTACAGCTTCGCTGGAAGCCCATTGAGAACACCGTTCAATATGAAGTTCAGGTTTCCGATACTGTTTCTCCCGGCTTTGCCATCATCGATACCAAAACAACGGCATCGTCCGTCACCATCGACCTCCCTGAGGAAAAAACATACGTATGGAGAGTTCGCCCCGCATCCATCGGAAATATCGTCGGCGGCTGGGGAAAAGATCATCTCTTTCACAGAACCGGACAGTTCACCTCCATCATCGGTTCAAAAAGATACGATGCATTGAACGCCATCACGGCAATATCCGGCGGCGGACTTCTTTTTTCCGGATCGACCCACTCACTCTCCAAAGGCGGCTATCTTGTAAAAATGTCTTCTGCGGGAAAAATAGAATGGGAACGGTTTGTCGGCGGCACCGACGCCTCCTGGTTTACATCGGCCGTCCAAATGAGTGACGGCGGATTTCTTGCGGCGGGTCAAAATACATCTCAGGGCGCTCTACCCGATCAGTGGTTCGTTAAAACCGACGGCGACGGTTTTCTTCAATGGTCGAAAACCATCCTCCTGCCCGGCTCCCAAAGCGTCAACAGTTTGATTCGATCCGTAAACGACGGGGTAATCGTGTGCGGTGTTACGGATACCGACTCGAACAACACGGATATTGTCGTGACACAGTACGACGCTTCATTTGAAAAGATATGGGAGCGGACGTACGGCGGACGATTTCATGACGAAGCATTTCAGATTATCGGAACATCGGACGGCGGCGCAGTGCTGGCAGGCATGACGCAACGGGGAAGCGATGCATCGTCAGATTGCGGACTGGCGCTGCGGCTGAACAGTCTCGGGGAGGAAGTTTGGAGACAGGAAATTCCATCCGCCGGCGGAACGCAATTTCGTGCTGTGGCTCTACGGAACGGCATATTGTATTTCAGCGGATTCTCCCGCACACCATCGCACAGACGGAATGCAGTGGTAACAGCTATCGACTCATCGGGAAATATTCTTTGGACAAAAATTTTTGGCGGCACACTGGAGACTTCATCAAGCGGCATTGCTCTGGCAAATAACGGAATTGTCATCGCCGGGAGTATCGACTCCGATTCATTGGGAATCAAGGATGTCTGGCTTTCGATGATTTCCTATACAGGAACGGAACTGTGGAATTCTTCTTACGGCGGGAGCAGTTTTGACGCTGCCGCGGGAATTCTCCCGTATCAAAACGGATTTGCACTTGTCGGTTCAACCACATCGTTCACGTCGGGAAGCAGCGACGGATTTGTTATCATCACCGACGCTCAGGGAAAAATCCGTCAGTTCCCTCCCTAACCGATCCTTGTCAGTTCATGATGTTCTGTAATGCCTGCTGAAGATTGTTATATGAAAAGCTGTACCCCGCTGATGTCAGTTTTTCCGGAACGGCACGCTGGCCGGAAACGATAACTTTTGCTCCCTCTCCGTACAAAAGCGTTAAGGCAAATTCCGGAACCGGAAGCCAGGAGGGTCGCTTCATCACCGCGCCAAACTTCGAAACAAATTCATTCATCGTCACCGGTTCGGGTGAAACAAGATTATATGCACCGCTGAAGCCGATTCTTTCAATCGGAAATAAAATTCCTCGGACGACATCATTCATATGAACCCATGGCAGAAACTGGTTTCCTCTGCCTACCGGACCGCCCACAAAAAATCGAAATGGCAATTCCATTGTGCGTATCAACCCGCCGGAACGGTCGAGCACCAAGCCGATCCGCGGTGTGGCCACTCTAGTGCCGAACTGTTCCGCGGCATACGCTGCCGATTCCCATTCACGAACGACGTATGCCAAAAAATCATCTCCGCTGCTGCTCTTTTCGTTAATCATTTCATTCTTTCTGTTTCCGTAATATCCGACCGCCGATGCCGATACCAGCACGGCAGGACGGACGGAGGATTCGCCTATCGCGCTCGCAATCAGCGATGTCGGGACCACTCTGCTCTTCAGAATTTCTTCCTTTACCGTTCTGTTCCACCGCTGTTCAAAAACATTTTTTCCAATTAGATTGATAACCGCATCACATCCATCGACATATTCAACCCAGTCACCTTTCTTCATCGGATCCCAGTGCACATATTCGAGCGTGAGCGAACCTTTGCGCATTAGCTTGGACTTCCCTCGCGTCAGCAAAATAATATGATGATCGGCAGTCGATAGATATTCGATCAGTGCAGAACCGATGAAGCCCGTACCGCCCGTCATGAGGATTTTCATGGTTTGACATTCTCCAGTACTTTGCGTACGGTTGAAAGAATTTGTTCAAACTTATACGGTTTTGTTAAAACATCCTTAATACCTTTACGAAGAAGTTCCGACCGGGTCGAATTATCCAGAAATCCGGAGGAGACTATCACTTTCACCGCCGGGTTAATCTTATACAGATTTTCAAAAAGTTCCTCCCCGCCCATTTTTGGCATTCCAAGATCGGTAATGACAAGATCAATGGAATCTATCTGCTTCTGATAAAGCTGTAATGCTTCAACACCGTCCCCGGCGGCGATAACGGAGAATCCCTCGAATTGTAAATTTTCAACAAGAATTTCACGCAGCATATCTTCATCATCGACTACCATGATGGTTTCGGTATTTGTTTTTTCCATTGCAGTCTCCGTTTGTGATTCCACTCCGGTGTTAGCCACCATGGCGGGATAATACATCGTAAAAGTGGTGCCCATTCCCTTTTGACTGTTGACATCAATAAATCCCTGGTGCAAATGTACAATTCCGTGAACAATCGACAGACCCAAACCTGTTCCTTTTCCTCTGGATTTTGTTGAAAAAAAAGGTTCAAAGATTCGCTGCTGAATTTCCTCGTCAATTCCCGTGCCGGTATCACTGACGGAAATGGCAGCATACTCCCGAAGCTCTGCAGAGGGAAATTTTTGTTTTACCAGATTTCCGGAGACGGTTCGCGCACTGACGGAAATTGTACCGCCGTTCGGCATTGCATCGCGCGCATTTATAGCAAGATTCAAAATAACCTGGTGCAGATGTCCCATGTCACCCAAAATCATGGATGAACTCTGCTCCTCCTCCCGTCGAACATCGATAGTTTTCGGAAGAAAATGCGTAAGAAACTCCGTCACCTGATTAATAACATCATGCACAGCAATCGGGCGCAGCTCGGCTTGTTCCGGCCTCGAGAACAGCAGCAGCTGCCGTGAAATGGAGGACCCCCGTTCGGATGCTTCAATAATCATGTTTACGTACGACTGTATCTGTGCATTGTCCTTGACCGTGCGCTTCATCAGTTCCGCCGTGCCAAGAATCATCGCAAGCAGGTTGTTGAAATCATGAGCGATGCCGCCGGCAAGCGTTCCGATACTCTCCATTTTTTGGGATTGCATAAGCTGCTGTTCCAGATGTTTCTTCTCCGTAATATCCCTCATTGAACCGTTGAAGAGAATCGGCGTGCCGCTGTCGTCCCGAATAACAACCGTCGTTAAAAGGATATGAACTTTCGTGTTGTCTTTTTTTCGAAGGACCACTTCAAAATCCTTAACAAAATCTTTCTGCCCGAATTGCGCAATAAATTTTGCACGATCCGAAGGATAGAAATAAAAGTCATTTACATTCTTTTGTTTTAATTCCTCCTTGTTGTGAAAACCAAGAATTTCCATCATCGATGAATTGACGTCGATAATGCTCCCGTCGATGGTCGTGATGTAAATGCCGTCTTTCGAATCCTCAAATAATCTCCGGTATTTTTCTTCGCTATCCCTTAATGCCTGTTCGGAAAGCTTTCGTTCTGATATATCCCGGTAAATCCCCTGGAGCATGATGCGGTCGTCGTCAAGACGAACAATGCTTGCCTTTATCTCAACAGGAATTCTTTTACCGGTAGAGTCAACTACCTCAAATTCGACCGGCTGTTCACCCAGAATTAGCAGCTGCTCCTGAAACAAATCTTCCGCTTTTTCAGACAACTCTTTGGGATGGATGTAGGTTTGATGTTTCCCGATCAACTCGACCCTCGATCGTTTCAGCAGTTTCTCTGCTTCCGCGTTAACATCAATCAACAGCATCGTTTTTGTGTCGGTGAGAAATACGGCATCTTTGGCATTTTCAAATAATGAACGGAATCTCAACTCCGACTCAAGCAATGCGACTTCCTGTTGTTTTCGCTCGGTGATATCCCGGGCAATGACCTGAGCGGCCGGATTTCCGTCATAGGTAAACGGAATTGAGGA
>CAZQSI010000030.1:0-19788 GCA_964596155.1 uncultured Chitinophagaceae bacterium | reverse complement strand
CCGATGATGCCGATGACGGTATGTCCGATCAGCAGCGGAGCGCCCGCATATGACGTCATGTTAAATGCATTGACCGGAAGTCCCGCTTTGTTCTTCTGCTGCTTAGTTGCATAAGTCTCATTAACATCTTTTATCCACAATGCCCGCCGAGTGGACATAATTTTTTTTGCAATACCGAAAGTGCTGGGAATTGTTTCCGCCAATCGCGAGCTGTCCACTCCGATACTGGCCAGGAGGTGCAGCTGTTCGTCGTCCGTAACACGGATGATGACAATATCAACATCAAACGCAGCTTTCACCTGTTCAATCATCGCCTGTGCCTGCTGTTGTATCGGCAGCGACCCGATCACTTCGCTGGTGACGCGGGCGATCAGATCCAGCCGGCGATTCAGGTGATTCATGTTCCTTTCTGATTCTTTCCTGAACGTGTTGTCCCGGAAGTTCATCACAATCCCATTGACAGCGGGGTCGCCCAAAAGATTTGTAAAGGTAGCATCAATCCATTTCCAAGTGCCGTTGCGGTGTTTCATCCGGAACTCGGACATCATGCTTTTTCCCGGATTCCGGAGAATTTCCTGCATCCGCTCTTTTTCATATTTGCGGTCTTCTGGTGCAATGAAGTCTGACAATCGCTTGTCGATATAATCCGTAGTGCGATATCCGAGGATGGAGGCTGTCGAGGTTGTCGTATACTGTATGCGGCCACCGGAATCAATGATTGAGACCGCTTCGGAACTTTTTTCGATAAGTGCACGAAACCGTTTTTCACTGTTGCGGACTTCTTCCTGTGATTTCCTCTTATCGGAAACATCGCGGAATGTCACAACAACTCCGGTCACCAAACCTTCGTACGATACGATCGGGGACGCAGAATCCTCGATGAACGTCCTTTTTCCTTTTCTGGAGATTAAAATTGATTGTTGTTCAGAGGTGATTGTTTTGCGGCTTTTCAATACACGCTCCACTCTTCGATGAATTTTTTTTCCGCTCTTTTCGTCCTCTATCGCATAAACATCAGTAAATTTTCGTCCTACGGTTTCTTCACTGTCCCATCCCGTCAGTTCCGCAGCAACGGTGTTGGTGAATGTAACAATACCTTTTGTATCCGTTACAATGACGCCGTCTCCGATGCTTTTCAGAATCGTAGCAAGCCATTGCTGCTGATGTTTCAGTTCTTTTTGCGACTGATGTTTATACAGCGCCAAATCCAGAGTCGTTCGGACATCACGCTCATCGAACGGTTTAAGTATGTACCCATACGCATCGGTTTGACGTGCTTGTTTCAGCGTCTTCTCATCGGAGTTTGCAGTCAGAAAAACAATCGGAATATCGTGCGTGCGGAGAATCGACGACGCCGCGTCAATACCGGACATGGATCCTCTCAACGCAATGTCCATCAAGATGATATCGGGCGAGAGTGTTTCGGAGGCGCTGATAGCCTGCTTTCCGGTAGCAACATCTCCGACAACTAAATAACCGGCCGCAGTCAAGATGGAACGCAGATCGAGCACGACGATCTTTTCGTCTTCCACAATCAATATTTTTTTTCGCTTTGTCATGTTGTGGATTTTTTCCTGTACGGCACATCAATCGTAATGGACATTCCTCCCCCGTCCTGTATCTTCATGGTTCCCTTTAACTGCTCGGTCAACGCCTGAACAAGCTTCAAACCGAGCGAAGGACGCTTCACTGCCGATGCCGGAAGTCCGATACCATTGTCGCTGACAGACAATTGAAAGGCGGAAGCGCGTTTCCTCATTGCGACGGTGATGGTCCCTTTTTTCTTTTTCGGGAAAGCATGTTTCATTGAATTCGAAACGAGTTCATTAATAATCAATCCGCACGGAATCACCGTATCTATGTCCAGCATGACCGACGGCACGTTGATTGCGATGGTGATTGAGCCGGAATGCACCCCTGCAGATTTTTTCAATGATTCAATCAGCTGCCGAACATACCGTGAGAAATTTACCGATGCCAAATCGTGGGATTGATATAAAATCTCATGAACGAGCGCCATCGACTTTACACGGTTCTGATTTTCACGAAACACGGCGGCGACGGTCCTGCTGTTCGACGTCGATGCCTGCAAATTAAGCAGACTTGAGATCACTTGCATGTTATTCTTCACCCGGTGATGAACTTCCTTCAGCAGAATTTCTTTCTCGCGGAGGGATTGACGAAGGCGTATGTCTGCATTGATCCGTTCGGTGACATTGCGGAAATTTGCGACGAATGCGTTAACGTTGGGATTGTTAAAGAGATTTGTCACCATTCCTTCGATGAAAACCCACTCGCCGTTTTTATGCCTGAACCTGCCGAGAAGATATTCGCTTCGTTCAAACTCGACGGTTAATCTGCCGAATTTGTACGCATACTGTTTTGCTTCCGACGGATGGAGAATCTCAAAAATGCTTGTGTCGAGCATCTCACCCGGTGTATATCCGATGATTGATGTTGCAGACTCGCTCACAAAAGTAATGATACCGCGCTTGTTCAGGAGCAGAATTCCGTCTCCGCTTTTTTCAATCAGTACTCGAAATCGTTCTTCACTTTGCCGTAACTTAGTAAGTGTCCTGTTGATCGGGGAAATATCCGCCATGGTTCCCAGCATTCGATATGCTTCGGTATCCGTCGGCGTGCGGTACAGAAATACACCGCGATCGAGCACATCAAAATATGTCCCGTCTTTCCTGCGAAATCGGTATTCTATATGATACTCCCGGTGCGATGACATTGCTTCCGCCAAATCATTGTCCGCCCGAAGTCGATCATCGGGATGAATCAGATCAACCCATCCCGAAATATCAAAGTTCGAAAACTCTCCGGGTGTATACTGTGTCAGCTCGGTGATTGCGCCGCTCCAGTGAATAACTCCGGTTTTGACATTGTAATCATACAATAATTGACCTGTCCGCTCCGTGATAATTCTGTAATTCTCTTCGCTTTTTCTGATTGATTGTTCCGTTGCTGCCCGCTCGTCTATCAGCGCAGCCAGCGCCATTGAGGTAGACCCGAGAACAATAATAAATATATCAACAAGCAAAATACTGACGACATAATCTTCCGATGCGAACAATCCCAGTTCAGTCTGCGTGGACAGCGTAGCATTCAAAGAAATAATGTACGTGAGTATCACCGAACCGGTCATTCCAAAGCGGATGGATGAGAGAATGGCGAATGGAAACAAAATAAACGCCATCGAATAGTTCAGCATCCCGGTAAAATATTTCAAATGAAACACAGAATACGAGATGGCAAAGACGGCAATCAGAAGTATGGCGAATTCAACAAGCTGTCGAGCGGATTGCTTTTCAAACTTTCGCGAAAAGAGTGTAAAAAGAATGGGAGCGATGATGACGACTCCGGCAAAATTTCCGGTCCATGCCGTTACTGCTGCCATCATTGCTTGATTCCCGATCACGGGATGAAACAGCATGCTAGCCGACACCGCGACCAGTGCATTAAGCGATGTGCTGACGGCACCAGCTACTACGATCAAAATTCCGACATCGCGCAACCGTTTCATTGTTGGTTGAAACGAATATTTTTTCAGCAGCCAGCTGCCTGCATATGCTTCAATTGTTGAACCTGCGGCAAGCAGCATGGCATGGGGCGGTGCGTCAAGCAGGAATAGATAGTTGACGAGTACGCCGGCAAATACTGCCGGCAGAAACCGTGCACCCGCGAAATAGATGAGCACAATGGTCAGCCCTGCCGGCGACCAGATTTGCGTCAGATCAGAGTCCACGAGCGAAAGTGTCACGCCGATCTTTGTAATTGCGGCAATGACCAACACGGAGATCAGAAATTGAGCGAAATATGAAGATGAGAATTGTTTCACAATTACTCTGGTTGATGAAAGGTAGAGAGCGCGACAGTCATAATCAATTTAACAAAAATATATCTTCGAATCCTTCGATGCAGTCGATGTTCAATAGTTTTGGATGTTCAGCGTGCTGATGGATCCCGTTTCTGTCACTACACTATACAATTTGCGCAATATTTTTTATATTGCAGTTACTTTTTTACATCAATCTTCTTTTTTAACGACGTGAAACAACATATGAGTGAACAGAAATTCGACATCAATCAACCGGTACAGGTAGGCGGTCAGGCAGTGATTGAAGGGGTGATGATGAGGGCGAAAGGAATGATCGCCACAGCGGTGCGCAGAGCGAGCGGCGAGATTGTCGTAAAGAAGACACCTTTTGTATCGGTATTGGAGAAGTATCCGCGGCTGAATGTTCCCGTTGTACGGGGCGCGGTCGGACTGATTGAAATGATGTACATCGGCATCAGTACACTCAATTATTCTGCAGAAATTGCCATTGAAGACGAAGAAGCCAAAAAAGGAAACGGACATACTACTGAAAAAAAATCGAAGGGCTCCCTTGCCTTGACGGTGACGTTAGTCGTTTCTCTTGCCCTCGGCGTGGGGCTCTTCTTTTTTCTTCCGCTGTTTGCGGCGACCGGATTGTTCGATGTTGACCAGATGCCGTTCGAATTTAATCTCGCCGCAGGCGCCATCCGAATTGCTATTCTGCTTGCCTACCTTTATGCCATATCACGGATGAAGGACGTGCACCGACTCTTTCAATATCACGGCGCTGAGCACAAAGCCGTCTTTGCCTTCGAACAGGATGCACCGCTCACCGTTGCATCGGCAATCACATTCACCCGCTTTCATCCCCGCTGCGGCACCAGTTTCGTGCTTCAGGTTATGCTGATTGCCATTATTCTCTTCAGTGTTATGGACACCATCCTTCTGCAGTTCATCAATGAACTCACCCTTCCCATCCGGCTGGCAACACATATTCCATTCATTCCGGTTCTGGGCGGTATTGCATATGAATTTTTAAAATACTCGGCAAAACACAGAGCAACGTTCCTCGGCAAATTATTGGTTGCACCCGGTTTGTGGCTTCAGACGATAACAACCGAAGAGCCCGATGAATCGATGATGGAGGTTTCATTAACGGCGCTTCGGGCAGCATTACAGCGGGATTAAACACTCATGAGTAATCTGGTTGAAAAATTATTGTCGATCAAACGCCGGTTTGCCGAAGTGCAGGAGAAAATGTCCTCGCCGGATATTGCTGCAAACCGACAAAAAAGCAGAGAACTTGGTAGGGAATTTCGGGAATTAACCGAGATCGTAAAAGCTGCGGATACATATCTGCGTATTTTTAATAATATTCAGAGCAGTAAAGAAGTACTAGAGACCGGAGGTGATGCAGAGTTGAAGGCACTGGCTCTCGCCGATATTGAAGAATTAGAACCGCAATTGGAGTCGATTGAAGCTGAAGTAAAATCCCTTTTGGTGCCAAAAGATCCGAACGACAATAAAAATGTAATCGTGGAAATCAGAGGCGGCACGGGAGGCGAAGAGGCTGCATTGTTTGCATCAGATCTATACCGTATGTATGTACGATTTTGTGAACAGAAAAAATGGCGGGTTGATACGCTCGATTGGAACGAAACGGGAAAGGGAGGATTTAAGGAAGTGACGATGAGCATCGACGGCGAGGATGTGTACGGTATTCTTAAATTTGAAAGCGGAGTGCACCGAGTTCAGCGGGTTCCCGAAACAGAAGCACAGGGTCGTGTGCACACATCTGCCGCCACCGTTGCCGTCATGCCTCAGGTGGAAGATGTGGAGGAAGTCGTCATCAATCCGGCCGACTTACAGATTGACACCTATCGGTCAGGAGGAAAAGGCGGACAGAACGTCAACAAAGTCGAAACGGCAGTACGGATCACACACAAACCTTCCGGCATCATCGTCGCCTGTCAGCAAGAACGGTCGCAGTTGCAAAATAAGGAGCGGGCAATGAAAATGCTCCGGTCAAAATTGTACGAGATAAAACTGCAGGAACAGCAAAACGAACAGGCGGCCTCTCGAAAATCGATGGTCGGCAGCGGGGATCGAAGCGACAAAATTCGCACCTATAACTTTCCTCAAAACAGAGTGACCGATCACAGAATCGGTTTAACATTGTACAATCTTGACCGGTTTATTGACGGTGATATCGAAGAGATGCTCGATGCGCTCCGTTTGGCAGATCGTGCAGAAAAGCTGAAAGAAGGAATTACGGTTTAAGGGTTTTGAGAACCTTCAATCTTTTTTTTCTTTCGCATTATTTCGAAGAACTTCTTCACAATTCCCCCGCATTGTGCGTCAAGCACCCCTCCAACAACATGAACCTGGTGGTTTAGTTTCTTGTTCTCCGTTATATTCAGCACGCTTCCGCTTGCTCCCATTTTAGGATCATAACACCCGAAGACAACCGTGGGAATCCGCGACAGGACGATTGCCCCTGCACACATCGGACAGGGTTCCATGGTAACATATAAGATGCAGTCGTTAAGAAATTTGTTTTGGAGGTGTGCGGAGGCGGCGGTCAACGCTATCATCTCTGCATGAGCCGTGGGATCATGCATCAGCTCGACTTGATTGTATCCCTTGGCAATAATTGTCTCACGGTGGACGACGACAGCTCCGACTGGAATTTCATTCTGTTCGAAAGCGCGTTCAGCTTCCCGCAGAGCGAACTGCATCCAGCGTTCATGCTGTGTCATTATGCTTTTTCGGATCAAACGGGGTGAGTTCGATAAGATTTCCTACCGGCGACTGACCGACCTCATACACCTGTGCTGCGGAAAATTCCTTCAGTGCGTGATTAATCCGCTGCGATGCAACTTCAATTTCTTCGATTTTCTTCACCGTATCGCCGTCCGTGATGTTCTTTTTTAACAATCGTGTGTATCCCAGAATAATAGCAAGAGGATTGTTGATTTCGTGCTTCAATGTCATAATCACTTCATGAAGCGTTTTGATCTGTGTTTCTTTCAACTGAATGTCGTATTGATGTCCCAGAATGTCCTTTTCGCGTTTATGCAGCTGTTCACGCAGCTCGATTACTTTCACCAGCGCGTAGGCTAAAACCCACATCCATAATAAAGTATCAAAGTGCTTTAATGCCTCTGTTGTACCGAAGTGGCGATTCTTGAATTTTATGTAAAACTCCATTGTCGAAATGAAGTAATAGCTGTAGATGAAGTACGATGCAAGAATCGCAGGGTACTTAAGGATAAAGTTTCGGGCAGAAATTAAAAAAGCTTTCATACGTACGGGCGGTAGTTGTGAAGACCGATGGCAAGATACTCAGAAGCCAAAAGTGATGCAAGTATGAAATCCCGGGGGCAATTGTTTGCTGCCGTTAACAGTGTTATCCGGCAATCAAAGCGATTGAATCATGAATCGCGACAAATTTTGAAAAAAAAAAGTCTCGCCCAGGGGAAGACGAGACTTCGTATATGGAGTATGATACAATATTCCGGTGCATCTAGAATATGATCTTATCCATAACTTCTTTCAAATCATTGAACATGACAGGTTTTTTCAACACTTTTGTCAACATATCATTTTCGACATAATATTCCATGTTGTCGCCTGAGATCAGGATCACCGGAATATTTTTCAGTTTTTCATCATTCCGCATTCTGCGGATAAATTCCAGACCGTCCATGGTGGGCATGTGATAATCGGTCATCACGATATCCGGCTGCTCCAATGCCATCATGTCAAGGGCTTCCTTGCCGGTCTCTGCGAACATTGCTTCGCTGTCCTCGGCAATCCGTTTCATAAATCTTGAAAGAATGAGTCTGTTCCCTTTTTGATCGTCAACGATCATTACCTTTTTGCACGTAGATTTTATTTCTTTTCTGAATGTAAGCGTGAACACAGTTCCTTTCCCTTCGGTGCTGTTCGCCGTAATTTCACCGTGATGTTTTTTCATAATTTCGTGACACATCGGAAGTCCCAATCCAGTTCCAATTTCGCCCTGTAAACCCTGTCGAGTATACTTTTCTTCCATCTTAAAGAGTTTTCCGAGGTCTTGCTGGGGAATCCCTACGCCGGTATCCGTCAACGAAATCACCGTCTGCGAGGATGTATCTTCTGCGATATCAAGCGTAATGGAACCGCCCGCCGGGGTAAATTTTAACGCATTGCCGATAAGATTCGACAGCAATTGTCGAATCAACTGTTCATCGGCGGTAATGGAAGTCGTGAGGGGAATGGATGACCGCACGTTAACATTATTCCTTTTGGCGATTCCCATCAATGATGTAATCACTTCCGAAGCAAGCTTGCCGACAGCGGTCTGCTGTAACTTTAATCGAATGCGTCCGGTTTCAAGCCGTGACCAATCAAGCATGGAATTGACGAGATTAAGCTGCTGTTTCGCGGCTTCATTGATAAATCCGACATATTCCAATTTTTCTTTGTCCGTTAATGAATGAAATTCACTTGTCAGCAGCTCGCAAAATCCAAGTATGGAACTGAACGGCGAGCGAAGATCATGCGACACGATGGCAAGAATCTTGTCTTTCTGTGTATTGGATTTTGTCAATTCATCCTGTGCCGTCTCAAGCATCGCAATATTCATTTGAAGTTTTTGCTCGAGCGATTTACGTTCGGTGATATCTTCCAACGCTCCTTCAAAACCCGAAATGGAATTATCGCCATCCCGAATAATACGAGAGTGCGCGAGTACGATAATCGTTGAGCCGTCTTTTCGTTTTAATTCCAGTTCGCTCGGTTTGGCATGTTCATCTGCCTGCAAGTTCATGTAGAGCGCCACCCGCTGTTCCGGATTCACATAGACATCTCTCTCAAGGTCCAGAGCCAACAGTTCGTCAAAAGACTCATATCCCAATAATTTTAGGAGAGAAATATTGGCATTGATAAATTTTCCGTCAATATTTGACTGATACATCGGAAGAACGGAATTTTCAAACCAGGTCCTGTATCGGTTTTCGCTTTCCTGTGTAAAACGCTCCCATCGTTTTCGTTCGCTGATATCTCTGAATTCGGTGAGGACAAATCGTTCTTGTGCTTCGTCGGTCAAGAGTGTTGTTAATACTTCGACAACGATTTCCGTTCCGGAACTGAGCGGAATGCACTCTTCGCGTTTTTCAACAAACTTGCCCAGTTGGACATTGTTGCGGTAAGTATCAAACAGTTTTTTTCGATCGATCGTACTGTCATAAATCACCGTAAACGGCAGATTTGTCAGTTCGGATTCTTCCATTTTTACCATTGCACAAAAGGCATCATTGACGGCAACAGTAATTCCGTCGCTGTCGGTAAGAAGCATTCCGTCGCTGGCTTTATCCCACACCATTTGAAGGAGATCCGGGGTGATTTTTTCGGACTGATAATGCAGGTAGTTGCTTACTGATTCAGCTACTCGAACCTGAGGTTCATTTTTCAGTATGCTGTATATCTTTCCTGTTAATGATGAGTCGTTCATTGTAACCCCCTGGCGGTAAAGTATTGTCACTTACCGTATCAAGCTACAATAGGGGTGCCAAGAGGAATTGTATCGAAAAATGCGAGAATATTGAGGTTTTTTATTTTCAGGATTGTACTATCTACAATTTATCATACTATCTTTGAAGGAAATGATCAATTTTTGAGGTTTCCGTAGGATTGAGTCTTTAGTTATTTCCTCAACGCAGCCTTAGACATGATTTAATCTGCAATTGGAATGTTGAATTGGATCGTTTTAATCGATAATGTGGTTCCCTCTCCATCCTTTAACATATCCTTAAATGTTAACGAAGTGGCGACCCAACGTCGATCAATTTCTTTTACCTCGTGAATAGTTACTCGTTTTAACAATTTTCCGCTCTTGGCATAGAGTTCCTCCTTAAGAATAAGGAAGCGTTCCCGGTCAACCCATATTTTTCTTCGTTCAATCGGGAAACATTACAAAACCTGCCGAACTGTTTTGCAATGATGAATGATGTTTTTTAATAATATCGATACTTGGACAGGGTTAAAAAACCATTATTTTGTACAAAAAAAGAACGTCCCGGATAACCGGGACGTTCTTCAGTACACTGGACAGGAGTCGAACCTGTAACCCCCAGCTTCGTAGGCTGGTGCTCTATCCAGTTGAGCTACCAGTGCTTTTTTCGACGTAGCGAAATCCCTTTGGGATTGAGCTACCAGTGCATTTTTCGACGTAGCGAAATCCCTTTGGGATTGAGCTACCAGTGCAGATGGTGAGTCGTTATTTGTGATTGATACACCGGTACATTCTTTTAACAATATTGATTGTTTGAATATGCATCCGTTATGATATCGATATCGAATCACAATGACTCAATATAACAAATTTTCCTTTTCTTTTCAATCAATAGTTCACGGACCATTCAGTGTTTTATCCAAATCGCATCGGAGACAAGCATCATTCCTCCGACCGAAGTGAGCAGTCCGCGCAATTGCTCCACCAACATATCTGCCTGACGGGCCTCGCATGCGATGAGCAGATAGCTGTTTTTTTGAACTGCTGTCAGGTCGTCGCCTCGCCGTTCTCCGCGGTCGCCGTTCCCTTTCACATTGTCAATGAGCGTATACCCCGATACGCCCGCAGCCGCAGCAACGTCAATTACTTTATACACATCAGGTGTGTCGATAATAATCTCTACTCGCTTTACATGTTGCATATCAACCCCACAGTTTTAGGATGATGAAATGATAGAGCGGGAGCCCGACTGCAATATTAAACGGGAATGTCACCGCCAACGGCAGCGAAATATATAATCCCGGATTTGCCTCCGGTATGGACATTCGAATAGCTGCCGGCACTGCGATGTACGATGCGCTTGCACATAAAATTGTAAACAGAAGCGCATCACCGACGGATAACTCGACGAGATATGCGATCGCCATTCCAATTCCTGCATTCATCACTGTTAAACAGAGTGTAATAACAATCAGCATGATTCCCGATCGTTTCAAATCAGAAAAACGCTTGGCTGCGATCAATCCCATATCGAGCAAAAACAAACAGAGCATCCCCTGAAAGATATCCTTGGTAAACGGCTTTAGTGTTTCAAATCCTTTGTCGCCGGTGATGTATCCGATCAGAAGACTGCCGACCAGAAGAACGACCGATCCGTTAAAAAATGCCTCCCGAAGCAAATGACCGACGGATATCCCTGCGGTGCGTTTCAATCCGAACAATGAATTCAAGGAGACGCCCACGACAATCGCCGGCGATTCCATTAACGCAAGTGCTGCCACCATCACTCCGCTGAACAATATCATCGAATCGTTCAGATAGGCAATAGCCGTAATGAACGTGACTGCGCTGACCGAGCCGTAGGATGCAGAAAGCGCCGCCGCGTTATTCACATCCAACCTGAGGCGCCAGACAAAGAAAGAATAGATCGGAACAATGAACGCAGCTGAAATCGATATTGCAATGATGATCCACGCTTCGGAAAAGGAGCTGTGCGACAACTCCACACCTCCGTGAAATCCTATGGCAAAGAGCAGATACAACGAAAATAGCTTTGGAATCGGCTGCGGAATCTCAAGATCGGATGAGATGATTGTTGCCGCAACGCCCAATGCAAAAAAGAGTATTGGTGGTGAAAGAAGAGATTCCATCGTATTATGATAATAGTTTAGGAAAAATTGGCGTATATTCAAAATAAAAGGACAAGATGAGATCACTTTCTGTATTTTGCGGTTCCAGCAGCGGTTCAAACGGAATCTACCTGGACGCGGCACGCCAGATCGGCAGGATGCTAGCCGAAAATAACATACAGTTGATTTACGGAGGCGGATCGTTCGGACTTATGGGTGCTGCGGCTGAATCCGCGATGAACTATGGCGGAACAGTCATCGGCGTTATTCCTACCATACTCGTCAATAAAGAGGCGGCGAAAAAAGATATCACCAAACTGATCGTTGTTGATTCCATGCAGGAACGGAAAGCGAAACTGATGGAACTCTCCGACGGATTTATCATTCTGCCCGGCGGCATGGGAACAATGGATGAACTGTTTGAAATGATGGCGTTTGTCAATTTGGGCGTTCACAGAAAGCCAAGCGGAATTTTGAATACGGGAGGTTTTTACGATGAATTGATAACGTTTGTTGATAACGCAACGGAACAGGGATTCATCAAACGTTCGACCCGAACACATTTGGTTCATGATGTTGATCCGTCCAAATTACTTGAAAAAATGAAGCGAATACATGAATAAATCGAGACAAAACTTTTCATCCGGTGCAAAATGGGAAGAGATCGTCGGATATTCACGCGCCGTCAGAATCGGCAATGTGATCGAGGTGACCGGCACCGTTGCTGTCGATGATGCCGGCGCTGCCGTCGGCATTAATGACCCGTACCGGCAAACCATTTTCATTCTCAAAAAAATAGAAAAGGTGTTGCATCAGGCGGGTGGATCGCTGCAGGATGTCGTGAGAACCCGGATGTTCGTCACTGATATCTCCCGATGGCAGGAGTACGGCAAGGCGCATGGAGAAGTTTTTTCAGCGATAAAACCCTGTACGACAATGGTGGAGGTTTCCAAACTCATCGATCCCGAGTATTTAATTGAAATCGAAGCAACGGCAATCGTCAATGAATAACTTTGAAGACCGATTTCAACTGGAAGTATCGGAATGGAGCAAGCGGGGTTGTGAACCTGCCCGTATTATCGCAGAACACAAGGGACGGTATACCATTTTGCTGAACAACAAAGAGTTCAGCGCAGAGATTACCGGAAAAATGATGTTCGCCGCTGAAACGAGAAAGGATTATCCCGCTGTGGGCGATTTCGTTGCCGTGCAGTCGTACGGAGAATCGTCGCCTGCGATAATTCATCACATCCTTCCGCGAAAAACCATCCTCTCGCGAAAAACTTCCGGCAGAGAAATTGAAGAGCAGATCATCGCCACCAACATGGATATTGTCTTTATCGTACAGGGATTGGACAATAATTTCAATCTCAGAAGACTGGAGAGGTTTCTGGTTGTGGCGTCTCACAGCGGCGCCACACCGGTGATACTGTTGAGCAAGATAGATCTTTTGGATGAAGAAACATTGATGAAGCGAATGGAAGAGGTCCGCGGTATCGCAGCCGGAACGACAATTATTTCATACAGTGCCAAGACGCTGGTGCATATCGATCAGATCAAGTCGTTGATACAGAATAATTCCACCATATGCTTTATCGGATCGTCCGGATCCGGGAAGTCAACGCTGATCAACCGTCTGCTCGGCCGCGAAAAACTGCAGACGCAGGAAGTACGGGAGGATGATTCCCGCGGAAAACATACCACGACGCACCGCGAACTGATCGCGCTCGAAAATGGCGGATCCGTCATTGATACTCCGGGGCTGCGCGAAATCGGATTGTGGGATGCCGGCAGCAGTGTAAGCGAAACGTTTCAGGATATCGATGACCTTTCGCTGAGCTGTAAATTTACCGATTGTTCTCATCTGAACGAACCGGGATGTGCGATTTTGGCTGCCATGGAGAACGGCACAATCGACGAAGGACGGTATGTCAGTTTTATGAAATTGAAAAAGGAAGCGGAGTATATCGAATCGAAATCGAGCATCACAAAACAGCAGGAAAGAAAATCGAAGGAAAAGCGGATGCACAAAGATCTGAATGCCCTGTTGAAAATGAAGGGAAAACGGTAATTCAGATCTTCTTCAATGCTTGTTGAAAATCTGCCATGAGGTCATCAATACCCTCTGCACCGACAGAAATTCTGATCATACCCGGAGTGACTCCATGCTGCCGTAATTCGTCGGCATTCATATTGATGTGCGACGAATACACCGGAATGCTTACCAATGTTTCGACTCCCCCGAGGGACATAGCGTTGACGGCGACATTCAGCGCATCGCACACCGCAGCCGCACCTTTCACTCCTCCTTTTACTTCGATCAACAGCATGGCGCCAAATCCGCTCATCTGTTTTTTTGCAATGCCATGCTGGGGATGGGACGGTAATCCCGGATAAAAAACATGGATGACATTCTTATTTTTTTCAAGTGCACGTGCAAGCTGCAGAGCGTTTTCCGTTTGACGCTGAACACGAAGTTCGAATGTTTTAAGACTTCGCGACAGGAGAAACGCCGCAAACGGATCCGCACATCCTCCCAGATATTTGGCGGTCTGACGGATTGATTGAATCCGCTTTTTTCTGCCGGCGACGATTCCGGCCAGCACGTCGCTGTGTCCGCCGATATATTTTGTGGCGCTTTCGGCAACCAGATCGAATCCGATGGAAAACGGATCCTGATGAAGACATGAGGCAAACGTATTGTCTATCATCGTCACGATCGGTGATCCTTTGACTTTTTCAGCTTTTTTCACTTCAGCGATCGCCTTCCGGAGATCAACAATGCCGACCGTCGGATTCGTCGGAGATTCGCAAAAAAACAGAGAGGTTCGACGATTTGCGAGAGTGCTGATCTCATCCAACGCATTTGGTCTTACATATCGGACAGTCACATTCAAATTCGGGAGTATGTCCCGAAAAAAACGATAGGTTCCCCCGTACAATGCCGGCGTACTGATGATTTCATCTCCTGATTTTACCACGGACAATACGGCAGTCGAAATCGCCGCCATGCCGGAGGAGAAAAGCACGGAGGCTTCGGCATTATACATTGCCGCAATTTTTTCTTCGACATCTTCCACCGTCGGATTATGATACCGGGAATACACGTACACACTCGGATCACCTTGAGCATATCGGACCGCATCGTGCGACGAATCAAATCGGTACGTTGACGTCTGGTAAATCGGCGTGGCGACGGGACCTTTATACGGGAAGAGTTTCTTGCCGTGTATTGCTTTGGTTGCAAGGGATACTTTTTTCGGTTTCATACAGGAGGGGGTTGATGTATGGACAACACCGTCACCGGAAATCGTGACCGGTGTTATTTATTTTCGTCTTCGTACTCGTTCTTAAATCCTTTCAGCGCATTCAATATCGCCGTGGCAACCTTTTTTTGTCCTGCCGGACTTCTTAGGAACCGTTCCTCCTTGATGTTGGAAATATAGCCCGTTTCAAGTAGAACGTTCGGCATCGATGCGCCAACCAGGACGTAAAATCCCGCTTGTTTCACCGGCTGACGTTTTCCGTCCATCTGTGCGCTCAAAGTTTCTTCCAGCATTTCTGCAAATCGTTCTGATTGTTTTACATACGCGCTTTGCGCCATTGTCAGAATGATGAAGTTTTCTTCCGTCAATTGTTGGTACCGGTCCTCGTAATCTTTTTCCAGTTTAACGACGGCGTTTTCCTTCTCCGCAACCTGAATGGCATCTTCCGTCTTACCGGGACGGAGCAAATAGATTTCAAATCCATTGGCGGACGATGGTTTTCGTTCGGTCGAATTGCAGTGTATGCTGATGAATATCTTTCCTTCGTTCTCGTTGGCGATCTGACCTCTGCGGTACAATTCTACAAAGCGGTCGGTTTTTCTCGTGTAGACGACTTTCACATCCGGTAATTCTTTTTCGATCATGTCGCCGAGTTTGAGAGCAATACCGAGTGTGATATCTTTTTCACGGGTTCCGATAATTCCGATTGCTCCCGGATCATGCCCCCCATGGCCCGGATCAAGAACGACAACATCAAGTTTCCATTTTTTCTTCTGTTTCGCGATTGTGCTGGCTACCTGCTGTCTCGCCTGCTCCGCCAGCCGACGCCGAATTGCCGATGAATCAACCGGTTGCGAAATGTCTTTCGCCCCGCCGGGGGGAATGAGCGTGAGAATGATATCATTGCTGAGATGATCCTGCACGATTTCCGATTGTTCAATTTTCCCGCGGATTTGAAACGACAATTGAAGCGAAGTGCTCGATTGCACCGGTTTAATTCTTCGTATGATTCCATTGGCATAGGTCGTATCAAATGCAACCGTATCACATTGTGCCTGAGGCAGCGTCACATAAATCCAATCCCCCATCTGCATTGTGCGGTTGAAATCTTTTACCTTACCGGTTAAGTGAATCCGCACCAGAGAACCGTTTTTTTTCTCCTCAACGGTGAATCCCGAAACAACGGGAATAGCAGATCCTGCCGGTGGTTCGACGCGCGACGTGTCTTTGCCGAACATAAGCACGGAGTCGGTTGCCGTGAGAAACATCGAAATGACTTCGGAAGCTCTGGCGTAATAAATTCCTTGATGCAAAATGACCGGGTAGGTTAATTGATACACCTGATACCTCCGGGTCGCATTGGTCGTTACGACAACAAAGGTGTTTTCTGCGGTGAATTTAACGGTTGATTGCGGAAATTTCACTTCGAGTTTTTGAAGCGTCTCGTTTTCATACAGACCGGTGCCAAGCATTCTGCTGAAACTTTGAATGGAAACAAACAAAACCGTATCAAGCCGTGCAGTGTGTACGTATGCCGACTGGGGCGTCGACCGCATCTGCAGCGAATCAAACGAATGAAGAGTTTGGGAGGAGAGTACGCCTGTACAACACAGGGTGATGATCGCAGTATATTGTATGATGTGAAGTTTAAAGTCTCTGTTCATCAGCGGTAGTTGGTGAATTGCAGCGGCAGAGGAAAATCCTTTCCGCGAAGCAGCGTAATGATTGCCTGAAGATCATCCTTGTCTTTTCCCGAAACGCGGACCTGATCTTCCATTATGGATGCCTGCACTCGTATTTTTGTCTCCTTAATAATCTGAACAAGTTTTTTGGCGTTTTCCTTATCAATGCCAACCTTCAAAGTGATTTTCTGCCGCACCGTTCCTCCCGACGCTGTTTCAACGGCGCCATATTTTAAAGTTTTAATCGCAATTCCCCGCTTGATGAATTTGTTTTGCAGGATGTCGATAACGGCTTTCAGCCGAAAATCGTCCTCTGTGTGGATGGTAACTTCTTTTTCCTTTTCGGCAAAATCGATTGTAGTTTTGGAATCCTTGAAATCATACCGCGTGAGGACTTCCTTCCGCGCCTGATTCAATGCGTTGTCAACTTCCTGCATGTTGACTTCGGATACTATATCGAATGAATTTTGCTGTGCCATATGCTCTGCCTTCAATGTACAATGATTTATGCTTTATTTCAAAATTTCTCCGGCCTCTTTGCTCCAAAACAGAAGATCCAATTCATCCGCGGAAATTCCGACGGCTGCGGCAAAAGCGAGAAATTTTTTCTCTATCTGAAAGTATCGTTTTCTCGTGATAACGGAAGGAACGGATCGGATCACCCCGTGATAGTTCAGATTTTTGAGAATGTGTCGGTCAAGGATGGTCAATCCTTCGTTTTTACCTATATTTCTCAAAAAGTGTGTCGCTTCTTTATAACTCAATCCTTTGACATTGTTTGCCAGCCACTCCCGTTTTTCTGACGCCGTTATGGTGCCGGTAACAACGGTGTGAATTGCTGAATACATTTTTTTCATTTCCCCGATCCGCTGTGCCTTGGTAATGTGAAACCGAATGTAATGCTCTTTCCGAAGGAGAAATGATTCGGGATTTATCTCCGCATGTTTGTAATTGCACGCTTCAAACAAGTGCTGAACCTTGGCGGCATGCACCGCTTTGGATTGAGGCGTCAGCAAACAATATAACAGTTCATAAAAATATTTATTTTCGGGAACGGATGAAAATTCCTTTAACCGGCGGCGGATCGATCGCCGTTTGATTCCGTACTGCTGCAACAACGGCTGAAGATTTTTATATGATGTCATGACGCAAGCCGGTATGTATTGTTCCGGCGCACAATAAGTCCTTCCGATTCCATTGCTGCCAATACGGAACGGATCCAAATAACATCCTTCTTCGAAGCAGTTCCGCAGAGTGCTTTGGCTAACCGTTCGGCGGTGAGCGGTGTGCGATGGAGCAGTTTCAAAACTCGTCCGCGGTATAACCGCCGGGGAATTTCCTTCCAGGAAGGTTCCGTTTTTATTTTTGACACCGGCGGAAGCAGAAACGCCTTCGAATGTCCGGAAGCACACTCTGCGTGGACGGGACATTCGCTGCACTTCGGATTTCTTGATGTGCAGACCTGTGCACCAAAATCCATAAGAGCCTGATTCCAGTCATAAAATTTTTTTGGTGGAAGCATCCGATCGGCGATTGACCATGCTTCCTGTTCCGGAATCACTTCGTCCGATGTTTTGACGGCAACACTCCACCGGGTAAGAATACGGCGGATGTTAACATCAACGACCGGCAGCCGTTTGTGAAATGCAAAACAGGCAACAGCGTGTGCGGTATATCTTCCGATACCGGCAAGTGCCATTAATTCTTCCGGGTCCTGCGGAAAATGCGGATACGGTTGTTGCACAACGATTTGTGCCGTTTGATGGAACCGAAGCGCGCGGCTGTTATAACCAAGTCCTGACCAAGCACGAAGCACATCCGAAACGGATGCCCGTGCGAGTGATGTAAGTGTCGGAAATTTTTTCAGCCAGCGCGAGTAAAAAACTTTGACTCTGCTCACTTGCGTCTGCTGAGCCATAATCTCGGAGAGTACTATTCGATACGGATTGGAGGTTTTCCTCCATGGAAACGAGCGGCGATTAATTGAATACCACTGAAGAATCGGTCGGTGATAGCGTACTAGCGATGTTTTGATAGCCACAACGTGCGGTGTTATTCTTCCAGTTTCAGAATGAAACCTTGTCCATAAACCGTGTGAATAAGTTTGGTCGGAAAATCTTTGTCCACTGATTTTCGCAAATAATTGATGTACACATCAACAAAATTGGTACCGGCATCGAATTTATGACCCCAGACCTCTTCCGCAATATCTTTTCGAGTGACAATCTGATCTTTTTTGCGGAGCAGATATTCCAAAAGCGAAAATTCCCGCGGACTGAGCATGATATCCGTTCCGGCGCGGACAACTTTACGGGTAACGAGATCCATTTCAAGATCACCGGCGGAGAGTTTTACAACTTCCTGGGCCGATGGCACGCGCCGGAGCAGCGCATCAATACGCGCCACCAGTTCCTTCACATCAAACGGTTTTGCAAGATAATCGTCGGCTCCCAGTTTAAGACCTTTTACTTTGTCTTCAACGGCGTTCAATCCCGAAAGAATAAGTACAGGCGGATAGGGTGATTTTTTCCTCATATCCTTGAGCACATCAAATCCGGATTTTTTCGGCAGGGAAAGATCTAGAACGATAAGATCATAAGGGTTGGCATTTATGCTCTCTGTTGCATCTTCGCCGTTTACAGCAACATCCACTGAGAATTGCTTTGACAACCGGCGCTGAACCAATAATGCAATATCCTTATTATCCTCGACAATAAGGATGCGTTTCATTTCCTGATCTTCGTTTTTTGTCGTCATAACTGCAAGAGTTTATTGTTGAATCGATCGCGAACCTGGCTCCACTCTTCATCAAGAATGCTGTAATATACTGTATCCCGTACTCTTCCTGTTGCCGTGACGGTATGTTTTCGTAGTGTCCCCTCTTCAACAGCCCCGATTCTTTTGATCGCTTCGCGCGACCGGAGATTGAGAGCATCTGTTTTCAACTCTACACGATAACACTTCCATTTCTCAAAAGCATGCTGCAACATTAAAAACTTTGTTTCGGTATTCACTGCGGTTCTTTGCCACTGTTTGCCGATCCATGTCGCACCGATTTCAACCCGTTTGTTTTTTTTATCGATGTTCATGAATCGCGTGCAACCGGCTGCAGTCATTCCATCAACCGAAATAATTGCAAAGGGAAGTGATAATCCCTTCGCTTGCTCATCCAAAGCAGCATTGATGTATTCCCGCATCGTTTCTTCCGACGTCACATGCGTTACAGACCATTTCCATAAATCACTATCGAGACCAATGGCGCAGAGAGCAGTTGTGTGGTCAAGTGAAAGTGGTTCCAAATGAACCCGCTTTCCCTTCAACGAAACGGGATTAACATCCATTGCCTCAAAAGTAAAGTAATTTGGAGAGGAATGCAACTCGAATAAGAAAA
>CAZQSI010000029.1:10125-32472 GCA_964596155.1 uncultured Chitinophagaceae bacterium | reverse complement strand
GCTTTCGGCACGTTCAGTTATTTTAATGCAAAACGGTGACGGAGATGTTCCTGCACTCATTTCTAATAAAAAAACCTTGATCATCCCGATCAAGGTTTTTTTGTAATGGTTAAACAATGTTCATTTATTTTTTAGAGGCAAATCCGATACTCCATTCTCCGCCGGCTTTCACACCTGTATAATAGAAGCGTTCCTTCCCTGCTATCATTGTCAGATACGGGTAAACAATTCCTCCCGATGCCCACTTATGAACAGTCTGTTCAGATCTGAACACCGGATTGTGTTGATTTTTTGTCCAATTAATTCCATCCGCTGACGTTGCCGTTCCGAAAGCATTGCCCGCATAACTTTCAGAATCATTTGTATAAAGCATTGTATATCCGTTCGATGTTTTAATAACAGAAGGATAGGAAACTCCCCCCGTTTCCCACTGCTGGGATTTTATCATTATCGGCTCGGTCTTTCGCTCCCATAGAATACCGTTCGTGGAGAATGCAATACCGATAGACGTCTCTCCGTTAAATTTTTTCACAAAATAATAGAGCAGATACTGCTGCTGAATTTCCTCCACATCACATCCGACAATAAACCGTTCTCCTTCCATTGTCTTGAGAACCGGCGTTGACTGCTGCACCCATTTCTTTTTATCCGTGGAAACAGCAAGCCCGGTTTGAATTGTGCTGCCGTCGTACCCCTGGAAAAGCAAATAATATTTCCCGCTTACTTTATATGCCGGACCGGTCGAAATACCGATGATATTCCATCCATTAAGATTTTTTGTCTGCATGATAATATTGCTGTCGGGACGAACCCATGTATTTCCGTTTTCAGAGACTGCATATCCTATGGTTCCCGGCACTCCGTAATTCTGGTAGAACATGTAGTATAGTCCATCATCGAATAATATCTTCGGCTGACCGACACCGCCGTGATCAAGGGTGTTTCCTGTTTTTGAAAGAACCGGAGACGAGGAATAATCGACCCATTGCGAAGTTGGAGTGTAATTCCACACAACGTGAATCTGCACACTTCCAACGCCGGCAGGTACAGGATTGAGAACGATATTCACCTGCGTAACGCTATTTTCGACTACCAGTGCAGTTGAGGTGCCGGTAAAAATAATTTTACCTTCTTCATTTTTTGCATTCACCGTAATTCCCCACACACCGACGGCGATATTTTCAAACAGTATCGCAGCGGAAGAATCGGAAATGATGGAAATGGTTTTCTCCAACGGTTCAAAACCTGATCGGAATAAAGTTACTGATATCGTTTTAACCGCAACAGGGGCGTTTTGCTTATCAAACGCAAAGTAAATTTTTCCGGAGGAGGAAGGGGTTTCGACGGTAGTCGGGAGAGAGATTTTTTCGCAGCCCAAAAAAATAACAGCAATTAAAAAGACGCTGAATGATATTTTCATACATCCCTCCGGTATGATTCTGTGCTATTGTACTCAATTTCGAAATATGGAGCAATGGTGAATATCTACGCTTTGATCGAAATCGGACCCGTTCGTCTGGTCGCACCCACCAGCGCGGAATTTTACAATAATTATGAGTATGCGATGGGCAAAAAAAAAGTCCCGGGTTCATCGGGACTTTTTTTGGTTACTGCAACCACTTATTATTTTATCAATACCAGCTTTTTGGATGCAGAATATGCTCCCGATTGCAGCGTATAGAAATAAACTCCGCTCGGCAGATTGTCTGCATTCCATTCCACTTCATACGATCCGGCGGGAACGACATTGTCGACTACCGTCGATATTTCCTTCCCGAGAAGGTCGAATACTTTCAGCGTTGTAATTCCTTCGGTTTTTACGGAGAATCGTATCTTTGTCGAAGGATTGAACGGATTCGGATAATTCTGGTGCAGATCATATTCCACGGGGATTCCAGATTCCTCCACCGCTTCCGGCTCTGCCTGTTCGGCGCTTTGTTTTGCGGGGAATGATGCGGTGGACGCCACTTTTGGTGAAGTGTACGTCGCCTTTACGAATACATTTTGTGCCGGATTCGAGCTTGATGTATTCTTTACCCGGAATCGATAAAATCCGGTCGCTGTCGGCGTATAGGTTGTCGTTAAATTGCCTGTTCCGCTGACAGTTTTGACAATCGAACCTGCATTGTTATAGATATTCAATGTTAGATTCTTTGTCGTATTTGTCGGGTACACATTTACGGTGATGACTTTGTTCGATTCTGAAAAAATTCTTCCTGCGGTCCGCAACGCCGTTGAACTTGCCGGCAATGCTCCCCCTTGCTGCAGTGAACTTGCATGAGAATCGCCGAGATCGTTCGCCAATTCCCATTCCTGGGTCGTTGTCCTTTGCGTCGGATTAAATCCTCCCGAAATACCGGCCGGTCCCCAAATCGTATAGCCGCGGCGGACGTTCGTTCCGTTGCATGGAGGAACCCAGATCGTCGCCTTACCGGTTGCGTCTACCCAAATGTCGCTTGAATTTGCTCCGGAATAATCATGAAGCTGTGTCCCCGGAGGGAATGACGTCTGCACCGTAGCGCTCTGCCAGGTGCTCCAATTGTCGTTCACACCGATGATAGCTTTTGCGCTTCGTTCAATGATCAGCAGATCGGGCGCCTGCCACCGGACATTGTATGCGCCTGTTTTGAAATTCAGTTTTTGATGACACCAGATGATATTGGTGATGGCATCACGCACCGGAAGATCGACGGTGTTTGTCGGCAGGTGGGTGTACCGTTTTGAGGTGCCGCCGATGTCGAACACATCTTCAAAGAACACTTGAGGAGATCCATCCACGGCCAGCGCAACCGCATAGGCGACGGCAAGACGTGTATCAAAGGGATCAATATGTCCGCCGCCGAGTTCGTTGCCTGTATCCCAACCGATATAATTGCCGTTGGCATCTTTAATCGGACGGAAGGTGTCGTGATTATTTACAAACGGAACTGTCCGGTAACGGTTTCCCTGCTGCTGTCCGGGAAGACTTCCAAGATCGTACGAACCGCCGGCGCTGACCATATTTTTTAATGCTGTGCGTAGACTGAAATCGAATGTCCCGACAAGATCTTCCGAACCGCCGTTGCTGGTTTTCACATTGTTGATCCATGTGTCCAGTTCCGATGCGCTTCCGACATATTCACCCACCGCAAACATGTTTGCGCCGCCGTTGGCCCAGCCTGCATTGTATTTTAAATTCCAGAGAAAATCCTGCGTCGCCCAGTGAGGAAAATGTTTCACGGCATCCAGACGAACACCGTCGAATCCTGACTGTTTTTTGAGCCAGATGAGCCAGTTGCGGGCATTGGTCCGCATGTGATCACTGGTCTGTGTCGGATTAAATGTGGCATTCGAACTTTGTCCGTATGCTCCTGCATAATAACAAATGTCCGGACCGAACATCGGAGAGCACCAATCTCCCGTCACACAATTATGCGCAGAATTGGCATGGAAGTTTGGCCAGTTCTTCGGCCATCGGCCGGACCGGGCGAGATAGTTTACTTCCGTTTCGCTGCTCGCGGGAGTTGAATATGATACGTATCGAAAATTTTTATACGTGTTGCCGTCCGAATTATTGGAGGCAGGATCCTGTCCCCCCGCACCTGTTGATGATCCGGCATTGTCGATATGATTGAGAACGATATCCTGAATGACGTCGATACCGTTGGCATGCATCACGCCGACCATCCGAAGGTATTCATCCTTTGTGCCGAGCCGGGTTTTCAGACTTCCCTTTTGATACTTATCCCCAAGATCGTAGTGATCGAACGGTGAATAGCCGTTGCTGTTCGTTCCTGCGTTTTTGCTCGACGGAGGAACCCATACGGCATCGATCCCCATATCCCGAAGCCGGGGAGCCAGATCGGCAAGGTAATTATACCAGCCGTTCTGATAATTATTGTTCCAGTAATCCCACCAAAAAGCCTGCATCACAACCTTGCCATTCCACGGATTTTGGGCGGAGACCGGTAAGAGCAAAAAAAGAGAGACGATGAAACCGAAAAAAAACCTTCTAACAACTGACATAGGTGCATCCTCCATATGGTGATGAAATGTTCAGTATTACAGATTCAGGCTTTGAGGTTTGCAATTATAAGGAGGGGAAAATAAAAGCGCAAGTACTATTTTAAACAATGGAAGCGGTTTCTATTAAGATAAAACCGCTTCCATGAATTTCGGTCAAAATAGTTTGATTTACAGGATTTTAGAGTTTTCCGCCGGCGGCCTTGAATGTGTTCACCATCAACATTGCAATTGTCATGGGACCAACTCCGCCCGGGACGGGTGTTATGGCTGAAGCAATCTCCTTTACGTTGTCGAAATCCACGTCTCCGACAAGTTTACTGCCGCTTTTTGCAGTTGAATCTTTCACACGATTGATCCCCACATCGATCACCACTGCACCGGCTTTTACCATTTCTTTTGTTATTGCATTTGGTTTACCGACGGCAGCGATGAGAATATCCGCCTGTTTGGTATACACAGAAATATCCTTCGCTGCTGTATGAGCAATCGTTACAACGGCATTTGCCCACTCTTTTTTCTGGACCAGCATATTCGCAATCGGTTTGCCGACGATGTTGCTTCGTCCCACCACAACCACATGTTTTCCCGACGGATCGATGCCGCTCCTTTTCAATAATTCAACGATGCCGTAAGGCGTGCAGGGAAAAAATGTGTCGATGCCGATCATCATCTTCCCGACATTGGCGGGATGGAATCCATCCACATCTTTCGAAGGATCAATTGCCTCGATCAATTTTTGTTCGTTAATATGCCTTGGCAGAGGCAGTTGCACCAGAATACCGTGAATATTTTCATCATCATTGAACCGGTCAATCAATGACAGCACCTCATTCTCCGTTACCGATTCGGGCAGCCGTTCGGTAACAGAATAAAATCCGATTTCATCGCACGCCTTTCCTTTGCTCTTTACATACGATTGAGAGGCGGGATTTTCTCCGATAAGAATAAATGCCAATCCGGGACGGATGCCTGACTTGCGCTGCAACTCCGCAACCGCCTGCTTCACTTCGTCTTTTATTTCCTGAGATATTTTTTTTCCGTCGATGATCATGGATGTTCTTTCCTCAACTTTTTTATGCTGGAATTAAAATTTCGGGAATATCAGTTGTTCAAACCGAATGCACTTCCCCGTCTCAATCTCCACTTCGGCAAGCACTCCGCAGAAACGGACATCATTCGAAGCGGTTTCATATTTGTGCGGTGTCTGAGTCAGGAAGCGTTTAATCGCCAGATCTTTTTTCATTCCGAGGACCGAATCGTACGGGCCTGTCATACCGACATCGGTGATGAATCCGGTTGAGCGCGGCAGGATTCTGGCATCCGCTGTTGGTGTATGAGTATGCGTTCCGACAATCACACTCACCTTGCCGTCCAGAAACCATCCGAGCGCAATTTTTTCGGCGGTGGCCTCGGCATGGAAATCAATGAACGAAATCTTGGTGTGCTCGTTGATCTTTCCGAGCGCCCACTCTGCGGTCCGGAACGGATCTTCAATCGGCTGCATGTATGTCCTTCCCTGCAGATTGATGACACCGACTTTCACTCCGCTCTTCAATTCAACGATTGTATAACCGATGCCCGCCGTTCCATGCGGAAAATTCATCGGACGGAGAAGATGTTTGAAGGACGTATACACTTTCCTCATATCCCAGCGGTCAAACGTGTGGTTCCCGCCCGTTATGACATGAACACCGAGATCGAATAACTGTTTTACCTGTGATTCCTCAATTCCCTTTCCGTCCGCCGCATTTTCGCCGTTGGCAATGCATACATCGATCTTATGTTTTTCAAGCAATCCCTTCAGAATGGAACTCACGAGATCCATTCCCGGTTTTCCGATAATGTCGCCGATAAATAGAATATTAATGGTTGAAGCCATGATAACCCGCTTTCCGATTCAAATGTATAAAAGACTGAACTATGCGATCAATGTAGTGCGTTAATACTTGACCCTGTACAGTACCGAGGGTGGATTTGCCGTGTAGGTGATCGGTTCAAGCCAAGGCGGAGCATTTGCCGGATCCAACAACATTCTGAATTCGGGCCGCATATTTGCTTCAAATATTCCATAGAAGAAATAATCAGCCTGAAGTTTTTTTGTTTCTGTTTCCAGCGCTTCAATCGTTGTCACGTAAGGAAAATATTTCATTGTCTTGTTGATATAATATGCAATGTGCGGCTTTCTGCAGACAACGATGTTGTTTTCATCCGTATCCTTAATATTGGCATTAAACCAGTCTGCAATCGCTTTGATTTCCTTCGGACCGGAATCAATATTCGTTTTATTATAATCATACGATGTAACAAACGTCCAGACCATCAATCCCATCGCGATCACAAATCCGTTATAGAACGGCACCTGCTTCCAGCGATCCCAGGTTAATGCAACGAGAGCAAATGTGGAATAGACCGGTATCAGATACATTGAAAACCGTTCACCGTAAAACACCAGCAGCAGCACCAAAAACATCATAACGCCGAAGAGGTACAATGCGCTCTGTCTGCGTGTGGGACGGTATTTCCAGACACCGATCGCTCCTGCCGCAAAGCAGATTCCAATCCCCCAGCCGACGAGTAATTCCATATCGCTGAGAAAATGATCTGCAAAGTTTTTTATTACTGTGGAGAGAAATAATCCGGGATCAGCCAGAATCACGCCGGTGAGCGATTGATATTTTGCTGCTTCAACATTCCAGTATTGATCCCATCCAATTCTTCCCTTTGCGAACATTTCATACGCAATGTTCAAATAGTTTTTGTTGTAAAAGAAGCTCCCTTTTTCAAGAAGCGAGTGAATCCCCCACGGTGCAATAAAAAGAAAAAACAGTCCAAGGAACAGCGCAGCCGCCGCAACACGTTTCTTCAATTCAATTGAATAGATATTGGTCCACACAATCATCAGCGGAACGGCGATGACCACAAATATTCCGTTGTACCGCGTTAAATAGGCCAGAGCGGCAGAACATGCTGCCAGTGTCAGATAAAGCCATGACCGGTGCTCGCTCTTTAAAAGGAAAAATGCTGTTGCCGCAACAAAACAGTTGAACGTCATGTCTGTTCCGGCAGTATATGCATACTGCACAAACGTTTTATTCATTCCGGTCAAAAGAACAACAACTATTGCTATGTCAGTGCGGAATAATTGTTTCACCAACTCGAACGTACAAAACAGCGTCAGCGAAGCCGTCACGGCGGAAAGGATGATGCCGGCAGTAAAAAAATCATTGAAAAGCAATGAAAATCCTGCGAGCAGCGCAGGATATGCAGGTCCGCGAAAATCTTCGATCGACCATATTCCTTTCAGGATGTCTTTCGCCGTCGGAACATATGCCTGAAAGAAATCCGTTTCCACATGGTAATCACCGACGACATGATACGTCAGTCCGATGTAGAGCATGATGACGCCATAGGATGCCGCAATCACTCCTCCTGCGTACCGATGGTTCAGATAATTATTAAACAGGGGAAAAAGTGAAATCTCGGATGCCGTGGTTTTTTTTGGATTGTTCCGGGCAGGCGGTTTTTTTGACATGGGGCGGCACGATCACTTTCTATAATGTGTGATCATAAAATACTAAAAAGTCCATGGGTGTGCAACAAACCGCTTCGCATGACCGAAAGGCGCGATATGCGAATTCGTCGATGAACGTGCGGACTACTTGAAGCGGGAGTGAGAAAACTTCTTGCCGAATAGTTCGTCCATAACAAAAAAGAGAAAAAAAGCAGCCATTCCGATCACAAGAATTTTCGCCGCCGTGGTTTTCGCCATTGTCTGCACCGGAAGTGTTGCGGTTTTCGTCCATTGCGAAACGTAATCTGATGCGGCGGTTTGATAAGAGGTAAAAGATTCGATACCTGAGCTGATGAAGCGGCTGGAACTGTTGCCGCCCTCCGGATTCATGCTGACGGCAAAAACGATAATACTCAACACCATGATCATTGCAAACATGTTGGATGAGTTTTTTATCAGCCGGAGCCAGAGCGATTCCCGGACCGGAGGAAGGATTGTTCGCATGACGGACGGAGTAAAAGATTTCGAAGGCGAATGGATGTCGCCGTGCCGGATTGTTTTCCTGACGGCACGCAAGATTGAAATCTCCAGTTGAAGGTGGCGGGAATTGGAGGCCATCGTCGAAACCTCCCGATGACGCGACGGCGGCAGTGTCCCGTCGACAAAATCCATTAGCTCTTGTTGTGTGGGGTCGGTCATATGTTCACCGTTTGGTCATTCCGGGCAAAATGTTTCAACACGGCGTCGCGAAGAATCAGACGTGCCCGAAACAATCTGTTCTTCACCGTTCCCAGCGGCAGTCCGGTAACCGCCATGATTTCTTCGTAACTCATTTCCTGCAAAAAGAACAGTGTCAATATCGAAGAGTATTGTTCATTCATCTTTTCGATCTCTTTTCGGACGATGATCGAAAATTCATTATTCTCCAAAATGATGTCCGGTTCAATGTCCGCCGACGGAAGTTCTGCGGACCGGTCATTCATCTTTTCGTCATCGATCGAAAATACTTGCTGAGCTCCTCGCTTACTTAATGCGGTCGAACAGACATTGAACAGAATGCGGTAGAGCCAGGTGGAAAAATTGGATTTCCATTCGAATCCGGGAAGTGCCTTGTAAGCCCTGACGAATGCATCCTGCAGAGCTTCTTCGGCATCATGTCTGTTTTTCAGCATCCGCATCGCCAGCGTCATCGCCTGATCTTTGTGACGATCCACCAATTCGGCATAGGCCCGGGTGTCTCCGTCCAATACCCGCCGGGCTATGTCAATATCGTCGGTTTTCATTCATCACTCTGCAGACAATGTAATGTATTTGACCTTATTTTTACGGAAAAGGTTTCACAAAACAAACGAAATCAATCGGTTCATCTGTGCTGCTGAAGTCCGAATTTTTATGAAACCCTGGCTGATAAAATCAAGTCAAAGTAATAAATCACTCAGCGAACATCAAACACCATATAAAAGGAGCATGTATGAACGAGGAAATCTTCATTCCGATTTTTCTTTTCGGAGGTATCGCATCGGTATTATGGAAATATCTCGACACACGGCACAAGGAACGGATGAACATCATTGAGAAGGGATTGGTAAACGAAGATCTGAAACATCTATACGCCTCTCCGGCATTCAAGACGAATCCTTATGCTTCATTAAAATACGGCATGCTGGCAGCGTTTATCGGAATAGGAATTCTGGTGAGCGCAGTCGTTGCAAACGCCTTCATTTACCGTGAAGACCAGATTACGATTGGAATCATCTTTCTGTTCGGCGGTGCAGGATTGATCTCCTTTTATGCAATAGCAAAAAAGAAAATGGCAGAAAGTGATAATCAGTTATCGAAACCGTAATCGGACCGGTCGGGATGACGGCAGCCGTTACATCATCCCGAGAAACGCCATGATGATTTCGGAAAGGATCAGAATAATGATGATCCACTCCAGAATTTGAGACCGTTGTGCTTCCAGTCGTGATATAACAAATGTACTGGAGCGGGAAATGATGGAAACCTTTTGCTGAATGGCGCGAATTCGATCGTCAAGATCGAATTCGCGTTTCATGCGTTTATAAATCTCTTCAATTTTTTTTCCGCTCTCCCACACTATCTCCGGCTCGTCGAACGCAGAGAGATTGTACGCCAATTCCTGTTCAACCTGAATTGCCAGACCAACTTGCTTCGTCAACGTTTTCTCGTTTTTCTGCATTCTTCCATATGTTGCCAGGTTGGAGACGGATTCCTCCAGCTTGCCGAATGTGTCCGAAATAAGAGATTCATAATACTCCAGAGAAACAGAGCGGCTCAGAACGATGCTCACTACCAGAGCGATATCCCTGTTAAACTCCTTGATATAGAGTTCCTCCGTCCCTTCCGGCATCTTCGTCTTAGAATCAAGATTAAGTATGAATTCATCTTCGGAGTATCGCCGGTTGGGACGAATCTCACAGCCGCGCAATGTATCCATCGTCTCGGTAATCTCCGGCTGGGTATGATTAAAGAAGACGATCGAACCGTAGTCCGCAACCGAAATCATTTTCTCGTTTCCGATTTGCACCAGCAGCGGATTGCCGTGGAGTATCTTTCCTCCGAAATTGTTCACCAGAATGTCTCGTGCTGACTTCAGATCGTACGATGATGCCGCATCGTACGCTTTAACAAATACTTTTTTTGATCGTGTGTTGTTCATAGGCATAAAAAAACCGGTCTCTCGGCCGGTTTTTTGTTTGTTTGAGTTTACTCTTCGGGTTGAAACTTGTTTACCTCTTCAACTACTGTGTCAACAATTTCGCTCTCCTTGATTTTTCTGATCATCTCCCCTTTTCGATAGAGAATTCCGACCCCTTTTCCGGCGGCGATTCCGATGTCGGCATCGCTCGCTTCTCCGGGTCCATTCACAACGCATCCCAGCACAGCAATCTTTACCGGTTTTTTTACCCCCTCAAGCCGTTTTTCAAGTTCCGCCATAATGCCAAACAGATCAATCTCCAGTCTGCCGCAGGTCGGACAGGCAATTAACTCAACATTCCTTGTCGCGAGACCGAGAGACCGGAGAATCTCCTTTCCTACTTCCACTTCTTTGACCGGTTCGTCGGTCAGCGACACGCGAATCGTGTCGCCGATTCCTTCCGCAAGCAATGTTCCGATACCGACGGCGGATTTGATGGTGCCGATTCGGGTCAGTCCTGCTTCGGTGACACCGAGATGAAGAGGAATATCAGTTCGCTGCGCCACCAGCCGGTACGCTTCAATCATCAAGCGGACATCGGTGGATTTCACGGAAATAATCACGTCGCGGAAATTAAATTCATCGCAGATACCGACATGACGCATCGCCGATTCGTACAATGCTTCCGCTGTGGGATAACCGTATTTTTCAAGAATGTCTTCCTCCAGCGATCCGGAGTTCACGCCTATTCGGATCGGGATTCCCTTATCCTTTGCAGCGTTCAGCACCTGACGGATTCGGTCTTTTGATCCGATATTTCCCGGATTGATCCGCACCTTTGCCACACCGGCTTCGACGGCTTTCAAAGCAAACACATGATTGAAGTGTATGTCAGCCACAATCGGAAGCGGGGATTGACGGACGATCTCCGCCATCGCATCTGCAGCTTCTTTATCGTTCACCGTCACCCGGACGATGTCGCATCCCGCTTCATGGGCGTCGATGATCTGCTTCACTGTTCCTTTGATATCATCCGTTTTTGATTTCGTCATTGTCTGAACGGAGATCGGAGCGCCTCCTCCCACTTTGATTCCTCCGATGGAAACCTGACGGGTGTGACGGCGGATGCCGACTTTGTAGTTGGAGGGAAGGGAATTTCCGTTCTGATTTGCAGACGGTTGAATAACAGGTAAAATATTGTCCATAATGTTGTTGGTCCGGAACGGATGGTGAGTTCTTCACACCTCCGTTCCTCTCTCCTTAAAAATATTAATGCAGTTTTTTGCTCGCCTCGAAGAGAATTTTCTTTTCTTCTTCGTTCAAGCTTTGGTACCCGTTCTGACTTATCTTATCAAGAATTTCATCAATCTGAATCTGAGCTTTTTGTTCGTCCATTTTTCTGGTTTCTTCTTTCAGATCATATACTTTTACATCGGAAATGTCGCCATACCGGTCATCCGGCTTTGTCGCCGTCTGTCCGAATCCGGTCATGCGCGAAAAAATATTGTCGCCGCTTTTCGGCAGATGATACGGAGAGCCGAACTGGTATCCGTCCGCCATCAGATAGAGAAATCCTACGAGTGCACCGCCGAGATGCGCGAAGTGAGCAATTCCGTCCATGCTCCCGAT
Source organism: uncultured Chitinophagaceae bacterium (assembly GCA_964596155.1). Lineage (GTDB taxonomy): Bacteria > Bacteroidota > Ignavibacteria > UBA10030 > UBA8401 > UBA8401. Next base: position 20,668 of record CAZQSI010000029.1, on the reverse strand, counting down.
GGAGAATATTTCAAACGCCATGTACATCACAACGAAATATTTCGCTTTGATGGGGAGCAGAAAATAGATGTAAATCGGCCGTTCGGGAAACATCATGCCGAACGCCAGAAGAACGCCGTACACGGCACCGGACGCACCGACCGTCGGCCCCACCGATGTGAACATCGGTGCGATCAGCAAATTTGCAAGACCTCCGCCGAATCCGCAGAGAAGATAATAGATTAAAAATTTTCTCGAACCCCACACATGCTCAAGCTCCATTCCGAACATCCACAATGCGAGCATATTAAAGAGAATATGCGTGAAACCTGCATGAATGAACATGTACGAGAAGAGCTGCCAAAAACCGAATCCGGCTCCGAGCGGCCAAAGGGCAAAGGAATGGAAAAAGAATTGTTCGAAATAAAAATCGCCGATCCGGAAGTTTCCCAGAAATATCATTCCCAGGAATATTCCCGCGTTGGTCAACAGCAATGCCTTGATCACCGGGGGAAAAAATTGGAACCCTCCGAAAAAACTTGGGCGATAATAATTGCCTGGACGGTTAAAAGCCATAGTATAGTGTGCAGATGATGAATGTAAATAATTGTTTACTGGTACGTATTACTCATGTCACTTGTCGTTCAGCGCAGCAACACCGGGAAGCACTTTCCCTTCGAGGAATTCCAGCGAAGCACCCCCTCCGGTCGACACATGAGAAACCTTCGCTTCCAAACCTGCCTGCGCAATGGCTGCCGCCGAATCCCCGCCTCCCACGATCGTGATGGCTCCGCCGGTTGTTGCATCGGCAAGTGCTTTGGCGACTGCATTCGTGCCGGCTGCAAAATTGCTCATTTCAAAAACTCCCATCGGACCGTTCCACACGACCGTTTTAGCCCGGTTGATTTCTTCCGAAAATTGAGCAATAGTTGCCGGACCAATATCCATTCCTACCATGTCTGACGGAATAGCATCGAATGGCACGGTTTTTTTCGCAGCCGTATTATCGAATGTTGCTGCCGCAACGCAATCGACAGGGAGCAGAAGTTTGATGTTTTTGGATTTTGCTTCCTCGATCAGTTCCTTGGCAAGTCCGATCTTATCCTCTTCTAACAACGATTTCCCGATTTCCATTCCCATCGCTTTATAGAAAGTAAACATCATTCCGCCCCCGATCAACAACGCATCGACTTTATCCAGCAAATTTCTGATAACGTCAATCTTTCCGGAGATTTTTGCTCCTCCCATAATCGCAACATACGGTTTTGCCGGATGTGACGTCGCTTTAGCCAGGTACGCAAGTTCTTTTTCCATCAGAAAACCGGCTACAGCAGGAAGAAATTGGGCAACGGTTTCCGTGGACGCGTGCGCGCGGTGCGCCGAACCAAAGGCATCATTCACAAAAAGATCGCCGTATACAGCAAGTTCTTTTGCCATGACAGCACGTTCCGACGGATCTTTCGATGTTTCTTCTTTGTGATATCTGGTATTCTCGAGCATCACAATCTCCCCGCTGCCCAGAGCATCGATGATCTTCTTTGTTTCACTCCCGATGGCAGCCGGAGTCAGCGTTACATTCTTCCCCAGCAATTGAGAAAGACGGTCAGCAACCGGTTTCATTTTATGTTTACCGTCGCTGAATGCTTTTTCATCGAACGGTTTCCCGTCCTTCTCAGCTTTTTCCTTTGCTTTTTTGACATCCTTTTTGGGGTCACCGAGATGCGACATCAGAACAAGCGATTGAGGACGGCGTTCAAGAATGTATCGAATTGTGGGAAGCGCCGCTTTGATCCTTGTGTCATCCTGGATGACTCCGTTTTTCATCGGTACGTTAAAATCGACACGCATTAACACTCGTTTCGACGTGAGCTCAATATCTTTAACAGTTTTTTTGTCCATGATCAGAATTTAAAATAGAATAAAAATACATACGGTTGATAGTGCAAACCGACCCGGAGATTTTCGCCTGCCACGTAGACAAACCCGAAATCAACATCAAACGGGTTGTTTCGGTTTTTGTTTTTGTCACGTTCCCTGTACGACGGTTGAAACGGGTCAAAATATACCTGGCCGATTACTTTGAATTTGGCGGTGATATCATTTTCAATCGCGGCCCATGTCCTCGGCATTGGTTTATACATGGGGTGAACGATGACGCTCGCTCCGGCATGGTAGGAGATCCGTCCCTGCTTATCCGCTTTGTGATGCGATCGGGTGATTCCGATAAAAAACTCGCTCCACAAAAGATCGTCGGACTGTGAACCAATTTCCCTCCATCGGGATTCCATCATCTGCATGCCGGACTGATAATTATAAACAGGTTCACTCACGCTCTGATATTTGCCCGTGCTCCCTGCAGAATGAACGTGAAGTCCCACGGCAACTGCATTTTCAACATCAATATCGCCGCTTTTATAAATTTGAAACTTAGGCCTGATATTAAGATCGGCGAAAAAATATCTCCAGTAGGATGAGGTGACATCCAAGCGATCGGATAAAGCAACGCCCCAGGAGAGACCACTGATATACAGCGCGCCTTGTTCTAGCGTGTATCCTGTCGGATCGAAAAAAATATCGACAAGCCGCTCTCTGCCGTAATAAAATCCTTCCTGTTTCAATGTTCCGGGAATTTCTTCTCCGGCATCCGTCATGCGAACGACATTAACTTTTTCAATCGTTAATGTTCCGAATGATGTCTGCAGCAGTATCTCATCTTCCGATGAAGAAATTGTCGACCCCGTGACAATGCTTCCATCCTTCAAATAGATAGTCAGAGTTTTTGGTTTGATCTCTTTTTTATTGACGGAGATCTCTCCATACGACGTCCGCAGCACGAGCACCGAATCATTTTCGCTGATAACCGACCCGGTTATTTTATCACCGCTGTATAATTGAATCGTGCGGCGGGATTCCTCCTGAGCAAAAGAATGTGTAAAGAGAAACATGAAGATCAGCACAAAAGATTTCATTCATTCCTCCGTTGTATCAAAGTGAAATAAAAGGGCTGAACCCGATGGTCGAGATCAGCCCAGGAAATACATTTCCGTACAACGGTGCGGGATTCCGGCACTCAATACGTTATTTTATCGTTCCCGCCATTTTCCGAAGCAAGTCAACAACCCGGTTTGAATAACCCCATTCGTTGTCGTACCAAGATACTATCTTAAAGAACCGCTTTTCTCCCTTAAGATTATTCTGTACTGTTGCCAATGAATCGTAAATTGATGCACGGTCATCATGGATGAAATCCGTGGAAACCACTTCCTCATTCGTGTAACCGAGAATGCCTTTTAAGTACGTTTCGGATGCTTTTTTAAACAATCCGTCGATCTCCTCAATGGATGTATCCTTTTCCGATCTAAATGTCAGATCAATCACGGATACATCGGCCGTCGGTACACGGAATGACATTCCGGTCAATTTTCCTTTTGTCTGCGGAAGAACTTCACCGACAGCTTTTGCAGCTCCCGTTGATGAAGGAATGATGTTAATGGCGGCTGCACGGCCTCCGCGCCAATCTTTCTTCGAAGGACCGTCAACTGTTTTTTGTGTGGCGGTGTATGAATGGATTGTTGTCATCAATCCGGTCTCGATGCCGATACCTTCTTTTAAGAGAACGTGAACGACGGGAGCAAGACAGTTGGTGGTGCACGATGCATTCGAGACGATCAGATGCTTTGCCGGATCATACTCGTTGTCGTTCACGCCGACAACAATTGTTTTCACATCGCCTTTTCCCGGTGCGGAAAGCAAAACTCTCTTTGCGCCGCCGGCAAGATGTCCCTTTGCCTTTTCCGAATCAGTGAATAATCCTGTACACTCAATCACGATCTCCACGCCGAGATCTTTCCACGGTAGCTGGGAAGGATCTTTCTGTGCCTGAATGCATTTAATTTTGTTTCCGTTCACTACTAAAATATCGTCATGCTCCGAAGCAGATGAACTTTTTTCGCTGCCAACGGTACCTTTGAATTTTCCATGAATCGAATCGTATTTTAACTGATAGGCAAAATAATCTGCCTCCGTGCTGACATCGACGACTGCAACAACGTCGATTTCCTTTCCTAACACTCCTTTTTCCACCATTGCACTTACCACCTGACGGCCGATTCGTCCGAAACCGTTAATTCCTACTTTGATTGCCATAATTGTTAGTCCTCGATTAAAAAGTGCCGAATTTTATTCAATAGCAAAGGAAAGGTACCAAGAAATGCAGAGAGAAGCAAACGGCAGGTTTCGACTTACGTTGAGGCCTTAAGAACAGATGAAAGGTTTTTTGTTTAATTTTCGATTGTTATAACAGCGGAGCCAAGCGACACCTCACAACTGACAATGGGAAATGTTCCGTCAGGAAGTTCGACATTTCCGATTCCTTCCAATACTACTTTCGTTTCGGTTCCTGCAGTGCGAATCGAATATCGACCATTGCCGGTTACAAAGAGTTCGGCTGTCCCAATCTTACGCAAACCGGCAGCGTCAGCCGTTAACCCGACATACGAACGACCCCCTCCACCCATAAACCGGGTTGTGTTATAATATTTCTCGACACGCGCGGCAATATTCATTAGATCGGTTGTCATCGCATCTCTGTTGGAGGAAACTGCGTTTTCACGGACAAGAATGATGCCGATGGATATTGCAATTCCAACGATAATCATTCCGAGTACTATCAATAAAATTTGTTGATTCCCCATGGTCCGATCCTGCCTCTTTTAAGACAAAGGTAAAATTGAATTGCAACTTTGTCAAGATATCCAAACAATGCAGTAACCTGTGTCAATCCATTGAATGTGATGCCATATTCCCCTATCTTTCTTGGCATGAAATTCCCTTCAATTTTTTCTTTTCAAAAACTACGTCCTGTCTGGATATTCCCTGCAGAAAATATTCTGTGGCGTATCATGTTCTCAGAAAACGGTGTCATTATTGGCGAAGAACGAAATATTGAGGAAAAAACCGCATCATTTTTTTCTCTTGATGTTTCGTCGGGACGAGTTCTCTGGAAGGATAAATCCTATGGCGAAAAGTGGTGGATCGGTCTGGATGCAGTGACGGATAATCGTCTCTATCTTCATGGTTTTAAGAAACCGGACATGCCCGAACATAAAAATATCATTGCAGTTGATCTCACCAGCGGTGATGAAATTTGGAGAAACAGCGAATGTTCGTTTCTTGCAATTCGGAACGAAACATTGTACGGATACAAAGACCTGTTTGAACGGAGAGTCTATTATCAACTCGATCACTCCACAGGATCAATAATAGAAGAATTGAAGGAATTACCCGCAGGGATTGAACTGAATGTGCAATATGAAAAAACTGATTTTATATTTCCCCGTCAATTGACTGAACATGAACGTCAATCCAATGTGGATGGCATTTCCTTTGAAGGAGCGATGCATACAGAATTGCTTGAGACAGATTCGCACTTACTGTTTAATATCTACACACGCCATGCAACTGCTCAAAACAGCCTGAAAAACACATTTTCAATCATTGACACTTCAACAAAGAAAAAAGTATATTCAGATGTGCTGAACGAATCAACACAGTTTCCGGTTCCGGACTCTTTCTTTTTGGACGGCAGCAGAGTTTATTATATTAGGGAACGGAAAACTCTTATTGCACTGGATCTGAGAAAACAGTGATACAAACGCCGTCACCCTAATTCGAAATCATCTCCGGACTGAACATCGGTCTGTTATATGTTGTTGCGAATTGACAGGCCGCAAAAACTTTGCGAGGGACACTTCATGGATCTTAATCAAATCTCTTTCATCCTCTTCTTTTCCGCTTCGATGATACTGTTTGGCTTCAGCGTCGCAAAATTGATCTCCATGCTACGTACGGGAAAAGCAGAAAATCGCTTCGACCAAATCCCCAAACGTCTTTCCAATGTCTTTACGATCGCTTTTCTGCAGTCTAAATTGCTCCGCGAACCTGTGGCCGGCACGCTGCATCTGCTGATCTTTTGGGGATTTATCGCCTTATCACTGGTGGTGGTCGAATCGATCATCGAAGGATTGGCGGGACATTTTTCTTTCTCGTTTCTCGGCGGAGCATATTCCGTCATCACATTTTCTCAGGAACTTTTCTGTCTGCTGGTCATTGCAGGCGTATTCGGATCTCTGTGGAGACGCTTCGTCACAAAAGTAAAGCGCTTGCAGGTGGATGCACACGGCAGCAGAGATGCCGCAATGATTCTGGTCTGGATCCTGGCAATCGTCGTCAGCACGCTGTTTCAGAATGCCACCCGCATTTCGATCGGAATGTACGATGCGGGATTGAGTTATCCGGTCTCATCGTTTCTCTCCGGCATCTTTGAATACAGCCGCGGTACATACATCGCAGAAAAAGTGTTTTGGTGGAGTCATATAGGGCTTGTTCTTGCATTTCTTAATTATCTTCCCTACTCAAAACATCTTCATGTTCTCACTTCGGTTCCGAATGTTTTCTTCTCATCGCTGAAAGAGAAAGGTGCATTGACGCCGATCAATCTCCAGGATGAAACGTTGACAAAATTCGGATCCGTTGACATCGACGATCTTACGTGGAAGCAATTGCTCGACGGTTACACCTGCACGGAGTGCGGCCGGTGCGAATCTGTCTGTCCTGCCAACCTCACGGGAAAACCGCTCTCCCCCAGAAAAATTATAGTGGATACACGGCGCCGGACCTTCGAAAAATCACCGGTGATTACCGCCGGCACGCTCGATCAGCATCAGGAACTTGCCGCAAAGACGCTGCTCGACAATTATATTACGGAGGATGAGCTATGGTCCTGCACCACATGCATGGCATGCGTTCATGAATGTCCGGTGATGATCGAACATGTTGATGAAATCGTCGATATGCGCAGAGCTCTGGTGCTGAACGAATCACGCTTTCCGGCAGAACTGAAAACCACATTTGCTAATCTCGAGCGAAATTTCACCCCGTGGGGATTCTCGCATTCTGCCCGCGCAGACTGGGCTGAAGGTCTGGATATCAAACAACTGGCGGATAATCCTCAGTACGAAGTCCTATTCTGGGTGGGATGCGCCGGAGCATACGATCAACGATATCGAAAGGTCACCGTAGCGTTTTCCAAATTGATGAACCACGCCGGCATTTCATTTGCGATTCTCGGCAAAGAGGAAAAATGCACCGGTGATCCCGCTCGGCGGATGGGAAATGAATATCTTGCACAAACGCTGATGATCGAAAACATTGATACGCTGAACCGGTACGGAGTGAAATCGATCGTCACAACATGTCCTCATTGCTTTCATTCTTTAAAGAAGGAATATCCTCAGTTCGGCGGGAATTATGAAGTTATTCATCATACCGACTATTTGAACAGGCTTGTGGATGAGGGACGGATTAAAGTAAAAAAAGAGACGAAACAGTCCGGCACCGTGACGTATCATGACTCCTGTTATTTGGCCAGATACAATGACTCTACTGAATCGCCGCGTTCTGCGATCGCTTCAACCGGTGCCTCTCTGGTCGAAATGCCGCGGTCGAAGGATAAAGGATTATGCTGCGGCGCGGGCGGAGGAAGAATGTGGATGGAAGAACATCATGGAAAACGAATTAACATCGAACGAACGGAGGAAGCGCTGGCTACCGGTGCGTCAACAATCGCATCAGCGTGTCCGTTCTGTATGACGATGATGAACGACGGAGTGAAATCAAAAGAAGCCGCTGAATCAGTTCAGGTGCGTGACGTGGCTGAAATTCTTTGGGATGCGGTGGAGCAATAGATTTCCATGAAGACGATAACACATACATGGCGCGTCACATCGTTCACCCTTGTCAATCACTTCATTTTGATTTGCCTGCTTCTTTCCGGCTGCAATCAATCAGACACGAAGTCAACAGACGATCTTCCGTTTCCGTACGCCAATACTGCCCGCTCAGTAACGTATGTCGGATCAGAACAATGTCAGTCGTGTCATGAAGATATTTATCGGACCTATATGGAATCTGAAATGGGCCGGTCAATGTCCAGAATGGTTGATGCTCCTCCCATCGAACGGTTCAACGGCGCGCCGATCCATGATCCGGGATTAAATTTTTCCTACAACGCAATATCGCGCAACGGAACATTATATCAGCGTGAATTTCGGCGCACCTCAGACGGATCCATCGTGCATGACCGCACGGTTGAAGCGGAATATGTGATGGGCTCCGGAAACAATCTGCGGATGTATTTTTTTGAAGAAGGAGGAATGTTATATCAACAGCCGCTGACGTGGTACGTACATACCAATTCCTTCGATCTCAGTCCCGGATACAGAGATTTCGGGAACGTACGATTTTCGCGGTTTGCTTCGGCTAAATGTCTTTCCTGTCATAACTCATATTTGACTCCGGATACTGCTGCTCTGGACAGATACAAACAGCCGCTGTCAATGGGTATCGGATGCGAACGGTGTCATGGACCCGGGGAACTTCACATCAAAGAAGCACGTGGTGAAGATATTCCCGGTATTAAGGAAAATGCGCTTTCAATCATCAATCCCCGTACTCTTCCGCATCAACAGCAGCTTGATGTTTGCCAGCAATGTCATCTGCAGGGAAAAGCATGGGTGCTTACCGGAAACAACGAAAATTATTTTGACTTCAGACCGGGCGAACTTCTCTCGACGCATCGATCGGTCTATTTTAAAGCCCGTTCAGCAAAAGAAGTTGTGGAGGTCGGCGACAGTCCGCAGCGTCTCTCCATGAGCCGATGTTATCAGGAGAGCGGACAATCATTAACGTGCATCACCTGTCATAATCCGCATAAATCTATCAAATCGTTTTCTTCCGAACATTATAATCAGAAATGCATGACGTGTCATGATACCAAGAGTTTGAAATCAATCCGTTCACCCGGCAATCACACTCCCTCCTCGGATTGCATCTCCTGTCATATGAACCGGACCGGCATCAACAATACGCTGCATGGCGTTTCCAATACCGATCATTGGATTAGAAAAGATGCAAAATCGTCCGCGTTGGATTGGAAATCACTCCGGAAGCCGTCGCATCAACCTGTCACCGGGCTCGCGCCGTTTTTGGATAACGGAGATTCCCTTTCCGACGAACGCCTTGCCGAGGCTTATCTCTATTATTATAAAGAACATGATCCGAGACCGGCATATTTAGACTCCGCAATGAAGCATCTTCAGCCGTACTTGATCGGTAACCGTGGTACTGTCCGAAGTTTAACCGTTGCAGGTCATGTTTATGCGCACCGCGGAATGTTTGACAAAGCAAAACAGTTTTTTTCAAAGGCGGTGGAACGGTCGCCGAATAACAGCGAACTGCGGTTTCAGCTCGGTCGCATGTTTCAGGCAACGGATAACTTCACTGCGGCACTGAATGAATTTTCGGCTGCTTCATCGCTCAAACCGAAGGAACCAAAATATCTTGAGTCAATGGGAATGATTCACTACCGTCTCAGCCAGTTTATCGAAGCCAAACAATATCTCGCAGAAGCGGTTGCATTGGACAGCCATAACGGCGACGCTTATTTCTTTCTCGGCAACATTGCGGCGCTGCATGATCGTGATCTCCACTCCGCAAAACAATATTTCCTCCGGGCGGTAGAACTGCTTCCGGACCGTGCGGATGGTCATTTGAATCTTGGAAATTCTTATTTAATGTTGGGAGAGCCAGACAGCGCTATCATGCATTATTCGCGCGAACTTGCCCGTAATGGAAAGTCCGTATCGGCATTGATTAATCTCGGCCGCGCTTATTCCGAAAAAGGGGACGAGCAAAAGGCCAAATCGTATTATCGGAAGGCACTTTCGGTTGATCCCGCATCAGCTGCTGCCCGCGAACTTCTATATCAATAATGACTGCCGAAGAAAACATACCGCCCAAGGAAATTCTTCCGACACCAGAGGAACGGCTGGAATGGTTTGCCGAATATGAGCGGGTGAAGAAAGTTCCCCTCGTCTGTAAAAAATTCGGCATCAGCCGAAAAACGTTTTACAAATGGTGGAAGCGGTATAACAAAGCTCAGCAAGCCGCCGAGAGTCTGAATAATCGTTCCCGGAAACCGCATTCCAATCCCCGTGCCACGCCGGAGCATATCATTCAACGGCTGAAAACATTGCGGATGCAGACGGGATTCGGACAGAAACGACTTCAACTCTACCTTTCGTTATGGTACGGCATCGATCTTGCAGAAAATACGATTTGGAAAATCCTCAAGCGCAGCGGTATCGACATGAAGGGGACGAAGTCCAAAAGAAGAAAAGTAAAGCCGCATGACCCTCTTCTTCCCGGCGACCGCGTTATTATCTTTGTCAAACCGTTTGAAAAGCCGCTGGGCAAGCAAAAATATTTTTATTACGCAGCAGTGGATGAATGCACGCATCTGAGAATTGCACGGATCTACGCACGGCATTCCACGCTTTCCGCATTGGATTTCGTTCAGCATATTTTGACGTCGTTTCCGTTTCCGATTCATTATATTCACACGCCGTTGGACAATGCCTTCACCAGCATTGCTCAGTCTCGGTCGAGGACGCATGCGTTTACGCTGAATCTCCGCCGGCTCGGCATTAAGCAGCACATTCCGACA
>CAZQSI010000029.1:7253-10025 GCA_964596155.1 uncultured Chitinophagaceae bacterium | reverse complement strand
GACTTTCATTCACTCACCCATTCGGAAAAGAGGACGTATGATGATAAACAATCCATCAACCAGAACAGCTCATCTTTTCCCGCTGATTGGAATTTCATTGATTTTATTTTTTCTCTCCGGCTGCGGTTCGTCATATCCTGCTCCCGGTGTAGACGGAAAAAAATATCAATATGTCTACCAGCTTGTCGAACCGTTTCTTTCGCCGAAAATGGAGTTTCAGGATCACCGCATCAGCATCTCCTTTTCAATTGACGATGCGGCGATTTCATATACGATTCTCAATCTTAAGCCGGAACTCATGAATGTTGAATCGGGCGGGGCGATGATAGGAATAGACGACAATTATTTTCCGGTCCGGAATTCTCAGAGTCTCTATTCGGACAGCAGCTGCACTTTTTCGCCATTGATTATTCCGCAGCGGGGATATTTGAATGATCTCATAATCCCGCGGATGAACATCTATTGGGACGATGAGGAAGAGGAATGGATTGAAAAAGATCTTTTCCCGACGCTTGACAGCGGACTCGTCTCCGTGCGGTCCCAGATTGCACAGCAAATCGGCAGGCGGATGACGGTGATTTTACCGGTTACCGTTGAAGGGACTCGAAAGGAATATCAGTTTACGTTCAAAGTTGCTGCCATCAAGATTGTTTCTCCCGATGCTCCGATGCAGGTTCGGCAGCGTCCCCCCGCACCCAAGGATTGAATATTCGTCAAGAAACGACAAATCCCTTATCGATTGATAAGGGATTCGTCCAAAGAGCGGGTGACGAGACTCGAACTCGCGACATTTTGCTTGGGAAGCAAATACTCTACCAACTGAGTTACACCCGCAATCGTGTCATAAAAGTACGAATAATTTTCATATATTCAAGATATACATAATGAACTTTTTTATTCACCTCAGTGTAACTTCTATTCATTATTAATCAATAAGGAGCACTATGAAACAATTCGTTCTCATTCTCTCATTTGTCGTCGGTATTGCGGCTCTGACATTCGCTCAACAGCCGCCTGCCCGATTATTGCGTGTCAGTCCACACGCTTCCGTCTCCCAGACGATCGGTATTTCCGAAGTAACGATTTCCTACCACCGTCCGGGCGTTAAGGGACGTACCATTTGGGGCGACGTCGTACCTTTTGGACAGATATGGCGCTCCGGTGCAAACAATGCAACCACATTCAAATTTTCCGACGATGTGGAAATCAACGGCACAACATTGAAAGCCGGTTCATATTCTTTCTTTACTATTCCGCAGAAGGATGCATGGACGGTGATCTTCAATTCAAAAGCAGATCAATGGGGCGCATATTATTATGATTCGACAGCAAATGTGTTGTCCTTTTCCGTAACACCGGAACAGGCGACGCATGAGGAATGGCTTTCGTACAGCTTTTCCGATCTGGGGATGTCTTCCGCAAAGGTGTCGCTCCGGTGGGAAAAAACTTCTGTTTCATTCGTTATCTCCACCAACACCATGGAGAATATCAGCAAGACGGAAAATGATTATGCTTCACTCGCAGCACAGCAAGCGGCATTGCTTGCCCGGTACTCGTTCGACAATAAGACAGATTATGAAAGAGGTATGAAGGCGATAGATCGGGCAATCATGCTGAAACCGACATACGGCAATCTGTCATTAAAAGCACAAATGCTCGGGCAGCAGGAAAAATATTCGGAGGCGGTAAAAACTGCTGAAGCTGCCATAGCTGAAGGGAAAAAATCCGGTTCCAATACCGGCGCGCTCGAAAAGATGACGGAGGAATGGAAACAAAAGATTGATCCGAAAAAAGGAAAAAAGAAATAATGCTTCTCCCTCAATAACAATCAAAGGCGGGTTCTCCCGCCTTTGGTTTTTTCGGGATGTCCTTTTCTGACTATAATTTTCTCTTCATCCCGCTTGCTTGACTCTCCTTTCATCATTATTTTGATAAATCTATCTTCACACTTTTCGAAAGAAGTCCAATGTCGTTAATGATCAGTATCTCCGGAATCCGGGGAATTGTCGGTGAATCGCTTACGCCCGATGTTATTGTAAAATATGCGGCCGGTTTTGCGGAATATTGCAATCGGGGCACTATCGTCGTCGGAAGAGACGGCCGAATTACAGGATCTTCAATTGCTGATCTCGTCATCTCCACCCTTCTACAAATGGGATGTAATGTTGTCTCCCTCGGCATTTCTCCCACGCCAACGGTTGGACTTGCAATAGAATCATTAAATGCCGCCGGCGGCATCGCCATCACGGCAAGTCACAATCCGATGCAATGGAACGGCTTGAAATTTATCGGTTCATCAGGAATGTTTTTGAACGGAGAAGAGAATAAAGCGTTTTGGCGTATCGCCGACCGCGGAAATTTCGTGTACAAACCATGGAATGAACAAGGAACGGTCTCCGAACGTCCTGATTTTCTTGATGAACATATCAACACCATTCTGGCGCTGCCGGGAATCGATCCGTCTGTTATCGCAAAGAAAAAATTGAAAGTTGTTATCGACTGCGTGAATGCCGCAGGGGGTATCATAGCACCGAAGCTTTTACGTAACCTCGGCTGCGATGTAATAGAAATGAACTGCGATGTTAGCGGCATATTTTCGCACACGCCGGAACCGATTCCGGAGAATCTGACCGATCTAAGCGAGAAAGTGATCAAAGAAAAGGCAGATCTGGGAATAGCCGTGGATCCGGATGTGGACCGGCTGGTACTGATTACCGAAGAAGGCGTTCCATTTGTGGAAGAATACACTATTGTTTCAGCGGTACAATTTGT
>CAZQSI010000029.1:0-7153 GCA_964596155.1 uncultured Chitinophagaceae bacterium | reverse complement strand
ATAGTCGGCATCGGACTGTTTATTCAATTGCTGGCAAATACCGGTCTAAAAGCTTCACTGTTGAAAGCCGGACTTCCGCAATATGAAATCGTCAAAAGCAAAATAGAGCTTGGATCATTGAAACCGGATGAAATCCTGAAGCGTCTGCATGATAAATATTCCGCCTCGGAAACAACCAACGCCGATGACGGATTAAAAATCGACTTCCCCTCATCCTGGGTTCACCTTCGAAAATCAAATACAGAGCCGATTATCCGGATCATTGCCGAAGCCAAGACGAAAGCGGAAGCTGCAGCACTGGTTGAACGATTTCAAAACGAGATCATCGGAACATGACATGCCGCGCGGAATCCGACTCCGTGATGTACTTCATTTAAAGTCACTTCCAAAGATCAGCGATCGAAAGATCATTAATCTCGTCAATCATTTCGGCAACACCGAAGAACTTCTTGCTGCATCGCCCAGGACGCTGCGTAAAGTCCCCGGCATGAGGGAAACGGATGCATCCGTCATCCGCCATACACCGGCCGACGAACGGATGATTGAACGCCAGCTTTCTCTTCTCAACCGTGTGGATGGAACGGTGCTTACAGTGTGGGACGACGAGTATCCTGCGCTGCTGAAAAATATTTACGACCCGCCTGTCCTCCTGTTTGTCCGCGGAGCATTTCATGAACGTGACAATCATTCCATCGCCATTGTCGGCACACGTCACCCGACAACGTACGGAAAAATCACTGCGGAGACATTTGCTCAAGACTTAAGCAGACGCGGCATCACCATTGTCAGCGGACTGGCGCGGGGCATCGACACTATCGTACACAAACAAGCATTACGGGAAGAAAGCAGGACAATTGCAGTGCTTGGAGGGAGTATCGACCGGATATATCCGCCCGAGAACGAAAAACTGGTTGAACAAATCGAGACCGCCGGCAGAGGTGCCGTCATATCCGAGTTATTGATGAGCACACCGTCCCATCCGGCATTCTTTCCCCGCCGCAACCGCATCATCAGCGGTATATCACTTGGCACGCTCATTATTGAATCGAATGTTGACGGAGGCGCAATGATTACTGCGACAACCGCGCTTGACCAGAACAGAGAATTGTTCTGCATCCCCGGCAACATTTCCGAAAAGAAGAGCATCGGAACAAACAAACTGATCAAGAACGGACAGGCGAAACTCGTGCAATCGGTTGATGATATCATCGAAGAACTTTTGCCGTCGCTCCGGCCCGTGCTGAAACATCCCGTGACGACCCCGCCTCTTCCGCAGCTTAATGCATTCGAACAGCAAATCGTCGATGTGCTCTCCCGCGATCCGGTGCATATTGACCTGATTTCGGAACAAACACGCATGACACCCTCCGATGTTCTCGTAAACCTGCTGAGCCTCGAGTTTAAAGGAATGGTGCGTCAGATGGCGGGAAAATTGTTTCTGAAAGTGTAATTTTTCCCGCTTCATTCCGTATCTTCTTTCCCCTTCCTCAAAATTTCATTATCTTTATTCAGAAAATGTTCATCATCGATGAAATATCCATCCACGAATCGGTTGCCGATACCAAATTTGCGTGCGATCTCAAAGTCTGCAAAGGAGCATGCTGCACCTTTGCGGGAGGACGGGGTGCACCGCTCATGGATGAGGAAGTCGGTTTTATTGAGAAGTATTTTTCGGCTGTCGAAGAATATTTACCGGATGAACATCGAGAGACGATCCGGAAACATGGCATGATTGACGGGAGTCCCGGAGATTATGCCACACAATGTGTGGAGGGAAAAGCGTGTGTATTTGTGTACTATGAAGGCGAAATAGCCAAGTGTGCATTTGAGAGAGGTTTCACGGAAAAGAAGATTCCTTGGCAAAAACCGATCTCGTGTCATCTGTTTCCGATTCGATACGGCCGGAAGGCGCCGAACGGTCCGGAACTCCGTTACGAGTTTTTTGCCGAATGCGGTCCGGCGCTGGATAAAGGAAAAAAAGAAAACGTGGATCTTCATCAATTTGTTGACGCTCCGCTCCGCCGCTTGTTCGGGACGGAATGGACGAAAACGTTGCACGATACTATTATTGCCCGAAAAACCTGATGCTTCATCTGTCCCAACAGCAGCGATTACTGCAGAAACTCACCCCTCAGCAGATTCAATATCTGAAGCTGCTGCAATTACCGACGCTTGCCCTCGAGCAAATGATCAAAACGGAATTGGAAATCAATCCCCTGCTTGAAGAGGGAGTGGATGGTGAAACCGAAGTGGAACAAACGGCGGATGAAACACCCGCCGTGGAAGAGGAAACAAAGCAGGAGGAAGAGGAAAAGAAAAAGGACGAATTTACGTTCGAGGATTATCTCAGCGATGAAGAATCCTTTGCTCCGCGCCGTGAAGTGCAGCAGCAATCCGATGATGAAGACCGGGATGAGATTCCGATTGCGGCCGTAACACCATTGGCCGAAAAGTTAATCGATCAGCTCCATCTGGCGGATGTGACCGAGATGGGAATGCTCGTTGCGGAAGAAATTATCGGGAACATCGACGAAGACGGATATCTGCGGCGGGATCTCGAGTCAATCGTGAACGATATCAACCTTAGCAATAAACTCCATTTGACGGTTCCTCAAGTGGAGGAAGTGCTCCACATTATTCAGCGGCTGGAACCGGTCGGTATTGCCGCCCGGACCCTCCGCGAATGCCTGCTTATTCAGCTTGAATTCGTTAAAGGAGATCCGGTGCTGATCGACAAGGCGAAAAAATTGCTGAGGGATCATTTCGATGAGTTCACAAAAAAACATTATGAAAAGATTGCCGAAGTATTAGCCATTTCGATTGATGATGTCAAAGCAATTCTTGACATTATATCCCATCTGAATCCGAAACCGGGTGAAGGGACAATCGATTCGCAACAAAACTATTTGACGCCCGATTTTATTGTTACAAAGGATGAGGATAATTTTGTCATTCAGTTAAACGATAAAAACGTCCCTCCCCTTCGCATCAACCGCAATTACAAGGATTTGATGTCGAAGCGGAACAAGGATGTCGGCACGGATACAAAACAGTTCCTCCGGTCCAAGTTCGATGCTGCAAAATGGTTCATCGCGTCAATTTACCAGCGTAGGGAAACCATGGTAAAAGTGATGAACGAGATCGTCAACAGGCAGAGAGATTTTTTTGAGACCGGCGAAGGACTAAAACCTCTCATCTACAAGGATATCGCCGAAGTGATCAGAATGGACATTTCCACCATCAGCCGCGTTGTGAACGGGAAATATGTTCAAACCGACTTCGGCGTCTTTGAACTCCGATATTTCTTTAGCGAAGGAATCAGCACGCAGAGCGGCGAAGATGTGTCAAATAAAGAAGTGAAAGCGCGGATCAGGGAAATTCTGGCTGAGGAGGATAAATCCAAACCGCTCAGCGACGAAGACATAGCCGCAGTCCTGAAAGAAAAAGGTTTCAACATTGCCCGAAGAACGGTGGCCAAATACCGCGAATCGATGATGATTCCCGTTGCCCGGCTTCGCCGCACCATTTAAAATCACGATCCCCGGAACCTTCACAGGAACCGGGGACCGCTGAACATTAGAATACAAAACTCCTCTCGTTACAATCTCAAACGCATTCCCATCGTGAATGAACCGGTTCGGAAGGAATCCGGATTGGTCAGAATTGCGATACTTTGAGTTGCAAAATCGAGATCAAACGTATTGGCAAGATGGATACCAAATCCTACCGACCATGCAAAGCGTTCGCGGCCTCCGACGAGTATGCCGGTACGAAGCGGCAACCACCCGGCAAGCGGGTCAAGTTCCATGCCGAGAGAGTATTGAGCGATTTTCGTATTGCCGGCCACATTGTTGAATCCTAAATGCAAATCGGCGGCAACCATCCAACGGAACGGCAGCGATTCAATCACGTCATCAAGCTGAACAGCAGCACCGACGTGCATTGCCGTTGGAAGTGCGTACGAGAATCCTGTGGTATCCACTGTTCTCCCTTTGAATGCATTGGCAAGGGAATCCTGAGCGCTTTTTTCAGCGATCCCATCGATCGTAATATTTGCATTGCCGATTACTGCTTTCGTCTGTTTATCCCATGTCATCGATCCGATATCCGTCACACTGACTCCGACTCTGACGACATTATACAGGAATCCGGATACACCGATATCAAATCCGAGACCAGATCCGACCGGTTCTGGGGACTTCTCATCAGGAATGGCGGTAAATTGGAGAAAGTCAAAATTTGCATTCAAGCGAACAAGATTCGAACCGTCTGACGCCGAAGTGAACGGCGAGTTTGAAATTGTAGAATTATATCGATCAGTAATCACATACCCGAGACCGACCAGATACTTGACTCCGACGCCGACAGTGACTTCGTCAATTTCAGTCGTGTTGAACGGAACTTTGTATGCGGCAGAAAAATTCACTTCTCCGACGGACGATGCGTTGATAGCGGTTCCGCTCAGATTATAGATCGATCCCTCCTTCTTCAATCCGTTCAACAGAAATTTCAAATATCCTTCCGGCAGGTCGAGATTGACCACAGTCTGAACAGACGGCACAATGGCAAAACCAAGATCGCCGATTTGAAACGAGACTCCAATCGGCGACGTTTCCATGCCAAACTGTGTTCGTGCAATGCCGCCGGGGAACAATCCGAGAATTTCTTCTTTATCCTGGTCGGACAGTTCCTTACCCACCCGTTCTCCCGTGACGGGATCCGGAACGCCGGTAAAGAAATTATTATAGATCTCGTAATTAAACAGATCGCTGCCGACGGAAAAACCGAACGGTACAAAATTGAGCGTAACGGTCGCGTTTCTGTCGTCCAAAGCAAGGTTCGCCGGATTCAATCCGACGGCGTCAAGGCCGCGCGATGCGGCAACAAATGATCGCCCCATGGCAGTGGTCCGCGGGGAATACTTGTCGCCTCCCGCGGTGAGTATGTTCATAACAACCATACTCATCAACAATATTCCGGTGATTCGTGCTGACTTCGTCAACATAGTGATGTGCTTCTTCATAGTCATCTCCGTTGAGGTATAGTTGTTATTTAAGTTTGTCAAAATCCACCTTGAATTTTAAATTTGCAATTGTGATGACCTGAATACTGTCGTCCTTCACAAATGCCAGAGGTGTATTCCCGTTATCCGCCGCCGTGCTCATTTTAATCTGCACCGCACTGAATTTTGCATCAGGAAGTTTTTTTGCATCCTCGCCCGTGACAACGATATCGCGATATTCCACTTTCACTTGATTGTCCAATGCGCCGGGAACACCCAGCGGAAGCTTTGTGCTGTCTTTCGGATATTTAAGGACAGAATTCGTCAGTGTGTTGGTGGAGGGCCGGGATGGATTTGCCGGATCCGCTTTGATGAGGTCGGTGTAAACATCCAGAGCGATCGGAAAAGTGCTCGCCAAGTTGAATCCGACAGTTCCCTCTATAATGGAACTTGTCAGCGATGTATCAACATTCCCTGCGATACTTGCGGTATCGACAAGATATAATCCGTTGACGATGCCTATCTTGAGCGGGAATGAGAATTCCATTGATGTAAACACGCTGTCCCCGTTCGTCACTCTTCCGATGCTTGCGGGATTTGAACTGATATATTGATCCATAGGTTCAATAATGGCCTGTCCGGCAATTCGGAATTTCTCCGGAAATTTGAACTTGCCGTTCTTTACAAATTTAGAAAGAAACCGGTCGATGGTGTTTCCGACGGCATCCGGATGGGCTTTGTCAAATATTATCTTCGCGGTATCGCCCGGAAAAATTCTGTAGCTTGCGTTATCTGGGCTTGCATTGACTCCGGTTCCCTTCGGAGTAGATAATGAATCGGTTGCCGTTCCTCCGGACATTGCAGCGACGGTCATTTTTAAATCGGTGGGGAAAAGACTATTGGTAAATATTTTCAATATGATTTGCGCACCGTCGAACTTTACGCTGTCGGCCGTAAAACTCTCGGTAGATGAACCGATCCCGACATCGACATTTTCATTAATCGACACTACTTGCGGCGGAATTTTTCCCTGAACGGTTCCGACGATATATTCGGTCGTCCCTTTTGAATTGTTTTTTGGTTGAATGGAAACAAGAACGGAATCAGTTTTCCGTATCACCTTTTTTGAGGTTGATTGAACTATAGTTTTAATATTCAGTGAAAAATGAATTCCCGAGGTTAATGTATCTGTACTGATACCGTCCTCTTTCCTTGCCTGAAGCTGATAATCTTTCATATTGACGTTCATCAGATAATTTTGTCCGCCGGGAAGCGTAATGGAATCGCTTGGTTGATTGGTGAACGGATCAATCAACTTGAAAGATTGTTGTGTCTGTTTGTTGACAAATTCCCGCAAATTGAAACCTACTCGAACATCGAACGGAATCTGGTTATTAATGATGATATCAAATTGTCCGTCCGTAAAATCCGCAGACTTAATTTGAATTGAATCGTCAATTTTTTGGACAGAGTCTTTAATACTTGTTACCGGGACAACAAATTCCTGCAGCAGACGCATCTTTGCTTCTGAAATTGTCGGATCGGAGCCGGGGGTTCCGTCCTTATTAATCGAGATGACCGCCGAGATTGCTCCGTTGTTGACAGTCTTACCGTTCAGATCAACCGTTTGAAACGCAAACGACATTCCGAGCACGGAATTCATTTTTTTTCCGTTGAGCGATACGGAGGAACTTTTCGAACCGCCGTTTTTTGCTACTGTGCCGATTGCAAAGCTTCCGATCACTTCCGAAGGATTGCTCGCATTCACGATTTGCACCGGATTGGGGAAGTTGATGTCAAAATTGAATGTATTGGAAACAGTAATGGACATGTTTCCTTCTTCGTAAATCAAATAGTCGTAGGTGGCACTGTCGCTGACAATGGTGGTATCTTTGTTGATGCTTTGTTCTCCAAGCACCCAAGGAAACGGCGGCGGTGATTGTCCCGTCATATCCTGAAATGAAAGGTTGATACCGGGAACGGTGATTGCCGCTAGAGGAATAATTCCCAACGATCTGGTGAAGGATGCCGAGACCGGATTCATATTGGGGATATTGATCGGTTCCGGGGCATTGTCCAGTGAAGCCGGTTTATAGACAAGCTCACCGTTGATCGTGCTGTACTTCGCGGAATCTTTTCTGATGAGATCGT
>CAZQSI010000028.1:29572-32478 GCA_964596155.1 uncultured Chitinophagaceae bacterium | reverse complement strand
CCACCGGAAATCGACTTCCTTATCATCAGGGCGGGACGGATCCTTGATGAATATCGGAAAATAGAAACCGACGCCGAACGGTTTCGTGCGGTAGCCGAACGCCGACATTTCCGGAATGCCGAACTGAACGCCGGCACCGGCATCATAAAAGAATTGTTTAAACCTGGTTGCACTCGAATCCCACAATGTTCCGGCATCGGCGAACAGCACCAGCGGACCTGCAGAAAGGGCAACATTCAGAGCGGCAACATTTAGTGCCGTCGTGTCGCGCTGCAGAAATAGATTTCCTCCTCCCGACAACACAACATGCTCCCGAAGTGAACTGCCGACGATCGGAGTGCGGAAAAATTTACTGTCGAATTCCTCCAATCGCGTAGCACGGGTGAGCGAGTGTGCCGTCTGCGAAGGTACGTTTCCCGCGGAACTTCCCCCGAACAGTCTCCAATCCACATTCATTCCAAAAAACGAATGCTGCACTTTCATCTCGGACGTCAGCTTGGAGTAACTAAAAGAAGATGTCGGCGTGCCAAATTCGTCATCAAGCCGGATGAACAGTTTCCCCCAGGAGTAATCGTCATAATATTTCAAACTGATGAATCCGGCGTCGAGTATCCCCGTGCGGTCCCATTCCGCCGGCCCTGCCAAATACCGATCGTCGTTGACGCGGATGGAAAGGATACTGGTGTTGATCACGAATGACCGCATGTCATTCTGCAATTTTTTCTTTCGCTGATCGAAAGTTTTTTCAATGTTCCACTGCCATCCGCTGAAGCCGTCCAGACGGAAGAGCCGCGCGGAGGTGGTCAGCTGCGGATCCCACCACCGAAGAGGCGTGGAGTATGATGCCTCGTAATCGGGAATTCCGCTTCTCGTTCCGTAATTGGTGAAGAGAGATACCGCATGGTCGGTAATCATATAACTTCCGCTGACCGTTGTGCCGAGTTCGAATCC
This sequence comes from uncultured Chitinophagaceae bacterium, assembly GCA_964596155.1. Classification (GTDB taxonomy): domain Bacteria; phylum Bacteroidota; class Ignavibacteria; order UBA10030; family UBA8401; genus UBA8401. Next base: position 31,527 of record CAZQSI010000028.1, on the reverse strand, counting down.
GTCCCGGAGATTGAATCCGGCCGCCGGAGCCGCGTTAATGCGGTATGCATCAATCGGATAGGAAAAGTAATTCGCAATATTGAATCCGTAATCGAACACGACGGGCGGACAGGACCAGGAATTGTTGAGGCGGTTGACATCGGTCAGCTTCATCTCGGGATCGATGACAACATTGGCAATCGCCGCAGGGAGCGAATCGACCTGAATTTCGGCGCGATTGCCTTTGCTCCAGACGTCGCGGGAAAATCTTATGCCTCGCACCGAACCGTCGGCAAGTGTCAAACGAAGAGACGCCGGCATTACGGCCTCTTCCTTGCTGACGATGACAATAACGGACCGCCGAACGCCGTTCGATTCCGTATTGATCACGTCATCCACCGCAAGGTCGAGTTTCCACGTCTGGTTGAACCATTGATTCCAGAACCATCCAAGGTCGATTCCCGCAGCGTCTTCCATTGTATTGAAGAAGTCTTCCGGATAGGGATGTTTGAAGAGCCAGCGTGAATAATATTCATTCATTCCGCGGAGGAACGTTTCCGATCCGAGCAGATCTTCCAGCATTACCATCACCGCTCCCGGTTTGTTGTACGCCATTGTTCCGAATTGCGCGTACGGAATGTCATACGGATGAGTCATCAGCGTTGCTTCGTTGTTCGCGCGGGCTGTGTTCAGATACATCCTCTGATAAAACAGACGTGAACCGGTTTCCGGCAAATTCATCCAGGAGAATTTTTTTCTGAATGCTTCGCTGAGAAATACATCGGATCCATGCCGGTGTTCCGTTGCCGCATTGGTGATGTAGGTGCAGAAACCCTCATCCATGAACGGAAAACTCGTTTCGTTGCTTCCAATCATCATCGGATACCATTGATGGCCGAGTTCATGCACGATGGTATATTCCAGCGTATTCAGGATGGCATTCCCTGATTCCGCAAAAACCATCATCGGATATTCCATACCCGTCACCGGACCGGAGACGATTGTTGCCTGAGGATACACGTAGCGTCCGAACCGCTCCGAAAAAAATTCCATCGTTTCTTTTGCCGTCATGGCGGCCCGGTCCCAGTTCGGCGCATCGTCGATCAGCAGCGGCACCGATGCTCTGTATAGATTTGGATGATAGAACGCGTAGATCAGGACGCTGTCCGAGGTCATCGTTCCGTCCCAGACAAAATTCGGAGAAACCGCCATTGCAAAGTCGCGGACATTTTCTGCAGAAAATTTCCAGACGTACTTTTCCGCACTGACTGTTTTATCTTTTTCCTTGATTTCTTCCGGTGTAATGATCTTTGTGACAGAGCCGCTCCCAACGGAGCGGAACCGCCCCAGCTGCGTTGCCGAAAGAACTTCTTGCGGATTTATTAGCATTCCGGTGGAGGCAACAATAAAATTCCGCGGCACGGTCAGCTCAACATTCCAATCGCCGTACTCCGTGTAAAATTCCGCAATGCCTCTATATTGCGTCCTGTCCCAACCGCGGCGGTCGTCGTACACCGCGATTTGCGGATACCATTGACAAAGTCCGACATCATTTCCTCTTCGGCCGGTACGGAGTGCGGGATTGTTCGGGATGTCGTACAGCCATGAGACCTCGATGGTGACCGACGATCGGGGAAGCAGAGGGACGGGGAGCGGCGTTTCCATAATCGTTTCGTCAACAAAGAGCGTGAGCGGAGCACCGTTAATGCTCAACCGTCGGACTGTCATTCCTTCCGTAACGCTGAATACCCGGCTCGACTGTTGATTGTTTTTTCTGGGAGATGAATCCTTTCTGAAAATGTTTTGGTAGAGATGCCAGACGAGTGTGTTCAGCGTATCGGGAGAATTATTATAATATGTCACTGTTCCGCTGCCGGAAAGAATGTTGTTCCGAAGATCAAGCTCGGCCTGAAGTCTGTAATCGGTCCGCTGCTGCCAATATGAATCCGACGGCGCACCGTTCGACATTCTGGCAG
>CAZQSI010000028.1:18625-29472 GCA_964596155.1 uncultured Chitinophagaceae bacterium | reverse complement strand
TGTGGCGGGGATTTTTGTTTGATACGGATTAATAACGATAAAACGTCAGATCGAAGGAATCTGTTCATTGGAATTTGCGTTCAATGGACAGTCATCGGCATCCGATCTACCGGAACAGAACGATTTATACATGAAAAACATCAGAAACTTCTGCATTATTGCTCACATCGATCACGGAAAATCGACGCTGGCGGACCGCTTACTGGAATTTACCGGTAGAATTACAAAACGCGACCTTGTGATGAACCAGGTTCTCGACGACATGGATCTCGAACAGGAACGGGGCATCACCATTAAGCTTCATGCCATTCAGATGGAATACAAGGCGAAAAACGGCGAATTGTACACGCTGAATCTCATTGACACGCCCGGACATGTCGATTTTACCTACGAAGTATCTCGATCATTGGCTGCATGCGAGGGAGCAATTCTCGTTGTGGATGCGTCTCAAGGAGTAGAAGCGCAGACCATCAGCAACCTGTACCTTGCGATCGACTCCGGCCTGGAGATTATTCCGGTGATGAACAAAATCGATCTTCCTTCCGCTGCAACGATGATGGACACCGTACGGGATGAAGTAATCGGACTGATCGGATGCGACGACAACGAAATCATCAGAGCGAGCGCGAAAGCAGGCATCGGCATTGAAGATATTCTTGAAGCGGTCGTAAAGCGCGTTCCTCCGCCGAAAGGAGATCCGGACAAACCGCTCCGCGCGTTGATCTTCGATTCAAAATTCGACGCGTACCGCGGTGCAATCGCGTATGTGCGCGTTGTCGACGGCGTGTTGAGGGAAAAAGAAAAAATAAAATTTATCAACAACAGCAATACGGCCGAGGTAGAAGAGTGCGGCGTGCTGTACATGAACAAGAGCCGCACCAAAGAACTTGCGGCGGGAAATGTGGGATATGTTATTGCGGGATTGAAGAATGTCCGCGACACGAAAGTCGGCGACACCATCACCACGCAGTATCACGGCGCAACGGAACCACTGGCAGGTTATAAAGTAGTGAAGCCGATGGTCTTCAGCGGATTATATCCGACCAACGCTGATGATTTTTCCGAACTGCGCGATTCGCTCGAAAAACTTTCGCTGAACGATTCATCGCTCATGTATGTACCGGAATCATCCGGCGCGCTGGGATTCGGATTCCGCTGCGGATTTCTTGGACTGCTCCACATGGAAATTATTCAGGAGCGGCTCGAGAGGGAATTCAATCAAAGTCTGATCACCACGGTGCCGAACGTGGAATTCCGCGTGCTTTTATCAAACGGAGAGATGATCACTGTGGATAATCCGGCCGATATGCCCGATCCGTCGAAGATCGAGCGGGTGGAGGAGCCGTTTATCAAAGCGCAGATCATCACGCCGACGGAATATATCGGCAACATCATGAAACTGGCGACGGAACGCCGGGGCGTCTGGAAAAATACAAGTTATCTCGATCCGACGCGCGCCGATATTTCGTATGAATTTCCGCTGTCGGAAATCATTTTCGATTTTTACGACAAGCTGAAATCGTTGACGCGAGGTTATGCATCGCTGGATTATGAATATCTCGATTACCGCGAATCACATCTGGTAAAGCTCGATATTCTGCTGAACGGCGAGCCGGTGGACGCACTCTCGACCATCGTACATCACGACAAAGCATTTGAAATGGGAAAAAAACTCTGCACGAAACTGAAGGAGCTGATTCCCCGGCAGATGTTCGAAGTTGCCATTCAGGCGGCAATTGGCGCAAAGGTGATCGCGCGGACGACGGTGTCCGCCATGCGGAAAAATGTTCTTGCCAAATGTTACGGCGGCGACATTTCCCGGAAGCGGAAGCTGCTCGAAAAACAAAAAGAGGGAAAAAAACGGATGAAGCAGGTCGGACGGGTGGAGCTTCCGCAGGAAGCGTTCCTGGCCGTGCTGCAAATGGGAGACGACTGAAAAAAATTGTAAAAAGTAAAAATTGAAAAATTAAGAAATTATTTAATTAACAGCATGGATCAACGATGGCGAAGGACAAGAAAGACGGTAAAGTAGAAGAACCAAAAAAGGTTCTGACATGGAAAGAGAATCTGATCCATCAGGCGAGAGAATTCGTTATTGTGTTCGGCGGCTTCATCCTTCTCAATAATTTCGTCATCGCCTCGTTTCTTGTCCCGACCGGATCGATGGAAAATGAAGTGCTGACCGGCGATTTTCTCATGGTGAACAAATTTCTTTACGGCGCCTCCACGCCGAGAAACATCATGTTCACCGACATCCGACTTCCGTGGACAACGCTGCCGGAAGTGCGCGATGTTGAGCGGGGGGATGTGATTGTGTTTGAATTTCCCGGAATGAGAGAAGAAGTAAATCCCGATGCTTTTACCTTTTATCTTAAACGGTGCATGGCGATTGCCGGAGACACCCTGCAGATCAAAAACAGGGTGATTTATGTGAACGGCGAGATGGCTCCGATACCAAAAAATATGAAGTTCGACAATCTGCGCGTCCTTCCCCCCACGCTGCACGACGAAAGAATTTTCCCTCCGGGCGCCGAATTTAACGAGGACAATTACGGACCGATTGTCATTCCGAAAAAAGGAATGGCGATGAAAATCACTGCGGATAACTTTTCCATGTGGGAAACATTCATCAAGCGGGACGGTCATATGCCGGCATTGCTCCGGGACGGCACCGTGATGATCGACGGCATTGCCACCGACACGTACGTTGTGGAAAAAGATTATGTGTTCGGTGTGGGCGACCACCGCGATAACTCGCTCGACAGCAGATTTTGGGGTTTTATTCCGCGGGAGAACATCGTCGGCACTCCGATCTTTGTCTATTTTTCCGTAACGCTCACCGATGATTACCGCGAACAGCTGGCGATGAAGGGGGAGAGCATGAGAATGGAATGGATTTACACCACATTTTCTGGCCGTAATATGCTCCTCGATATCGTCACGAAAATTGTCATCACGGTGTTCAATCCCGAAACGATCCGTTTCGGCCGCATCGGCACCGTCATCAGCTGATCCGCTGACCAATGAAACGCAGAATACAGGATATTCTCTTTATCTTCGTCGCTACGCTGCTGTTTTCCGCCGGATTAAAATCGTGCGTCATTGATGCATATAAAATTCCGACCGGATCGATGACTCCGACGCTGGTCGAAGGAGATTTTCTTGCGGTAAACAAATTCATTTACGGCGGACGCACTCCCGAAAAATTTCTCTATCTGCCTCTCCCACAGTTCCGATTTCCTCCTCTTGGAGAAATCCGCCGGGGACATGTGGTCGTCTTCGAATATCCGGGGGATATGAACGAAGTCATTCCCGTGCGTCACCGCTATCTCGTGAAGCGGTGCATCGCTCTTCCCGGCGATACCGTCAGTAGAAAATCCGGCCGCATTGCGGTGAACGGTACCGTGATGGAATATTTCGGCGAAATGCAGGAAGATCTGGAAACCATCATCGTTCCGGGGAAAGGGATGACTGTCCGGGTGGACGGCAAAAATTTTTTTCAATGGAAAGTGTTCATCCAGCGTGAAGGAAGCACCATCACAATGCGCGACGGCACTGCGGTAATCGACGGAGAGGAAACGGAACTGTACACCGTGAAGCGGAACTATTATTACATGGTCGGAGACAATATCATCAGCAGTTCCGACAGCAGAGAGTGGGGATTCGTCCCGGAAGAGAATATCGTCGGAAAGGCAATGCTCGTGTACTGGTCCTCGCGCGGCGGAGAAGTGGCGTGGAGCCGGATCGGAACGGTGATCAGATAACATGGCGTCGATCTATATTCATATTCCGTATTGCGAACACAAGTGCATCTACTGCGACTTTTATTCCATTGAAAACATGAGTTCGATGGAGCGCTTCCTGCAGTCGCTGGAAAACGAAATTCGTCTCCGGTCGTCCATGGTACGCCCGGGCGACATTGTTGAGACAATTTTTTTCGGCGGCGGCACACCGTCGCTGCTTTCCGCACCACAGTTTGAGCGGATCTTTTCACTGTTGCACTCCCGGTTCAGCATTGCGGCTGATGCGGAAATCACCTGCGAGTCCAATCCCGGCACAGTGGAATTGGGAAAGCTGAACGATTTCCGTTCCGTAGGATTCAACAGGATCAGTTTCGGCATTCAATCGTTTCATGACGACGATCTGAAATTTCTCACGCGCATTCACTCGGCGGAGGAAGCCGAGCGAGCGGTTGAGAGCGCGTACCGGGCCGGCTTCGGCAATGTCAGTTGTGATTTGATCTTCGCTCTGCCGAATCAAACTCCTGAACGATGGGAGGAAAATCTCAAACGCGCGATCGCACTGCGGCCGAAACACATTTCCGCCTATTCGTTGATTGTGGAAGAGCAGACGCCTCTGGCCGCCATGGTGAAAAGCAAATTGGTTGCGCCGCTCCCTGATGAAGAAGATGCACATCTGTACGAGATCACCATCGACACGATGACGTCGAACGGATTTCAACAGTACGAAGTTTCCAATTTCGCCCTTCCGGGATACCAATCAAGACACAACTGTAATTATTGGAATCACAGCGATTATATCGGATTCGGTCCCTCCGCCCATTCGTTTGTAAAGGATTCGCCGGTAAGCGGCCGCCGTTGGTGGAATGTCCGAAGCATTCAGAGTTATTGCGACATGCTGGAGAACAATCAGTTTCCCGAAGCAGGGAGCGAGGCAATTGACCGCGATAAATTTTTCACCGAGGAGATTTTTCTGGGACTTCGGAGTACCGGCATCGATCTGAAAAAGCTTTATCCTCTCTACGGTGAAGATGTCTTGACTGCCCGGATCGCCTTGCTGAATGATCTGGAACGGGATGGAATGCTGATTCGTCAAAACAATATCATTTCATTGACTTCCAAAGGATTCGCGATCTGCGATGAAATTGCAGGTTCATTGATTCTGTAACCGGCTGCGGGCGTCCTCGTTTGATTTTCTTTTGAAAAGAGGCACTTTCAGAGTATATTTATCAACTCATTGTATCGTTTGTTCACTATCGGGGTTGTAATGGAGCACAAAAAACTGAATAAATACGTTGCGGGATTCGTTTTCCTCGGAACGCTCATCACCTACATTAAAACGCTTGCCGACACGGTTGTATTTTGGGACGTCGGTGAATTTATCTCCGCCACATATTTGCTTCAGGTTCCGCATCCTCCCGGATCGCCCCTGTTTCTGCTGGTCGGAAAAGTGATCAGTATGGTTCCGTTTTACGACGATCCGGCGGTCAGAATTCATTTTATATCTGCTCTTTCCAGTGCGTTGACGGCGATGTTTCTCTATTTGTCCCTCGTCAAATTGATTATACTCTGGAGACCCCGCACGGAAGATACATGGAATAAAATTTCGCTCTACACGTCGGCTGCCGTCGGCGCATTGTCACTTTCGTTCAGCGCCACATTCTGGTTCAACGCCGTTGAAGCGGAAGTGTACGGCATCAGCATGCTCTTCGTCAGCCTGGTTTCATGGCTGTCCCTGCGCTGGAATGAACGCGCAGATTCCCCGACGCATCAGCGGTATATTTTTCTCATCGCCTATCTGATCGGTTTGTCGCTCGGCGTGCATCTGCTTGCGCTGCTCGTTATCTTCCCGTTTCTCATTATCGTATTCTTTAAACGATACGAATTCTCCATCCGCAATTACATTATTTTCGGCGCCATTGCGATCGGTATTTTTGCCGTTGTCTATCCCGGCATCGTAAAGATGCTGCCCAATCTGTTGGACGGCGAATATGCGATCGGCGGAGGAAAAGAATCAAAAAGCATTTTCTGGACGATGATCCCGTTTGCGGCAATCGCTGCTGCAATCTACGGCGTCTGGGTCTCGATGCAGAGAAAAAATGAGATGTTGAATCTTGCTTCACTGTCGTTCCTCTTAATTGTGCTCGGCTATTCAACCTATGCAATGGTCATCATTCGTGCGAATGCCAATCCGCCGATGAATGAAAACGATCCGAGCACGCTGAAAAAACTGGTGTCGTATCTCAACCGCGAACAGTACGGCGATTCACCGCTGATGAAACGGCGGTGGAGTCAGGAACCGCAGCATCAGGGGATTTATACAAATTATACAAGCGACGCAGATTATTTCTGGCGGTATCAGATGGATGAGATGTTGCTCCGTTATTTTCTCTGGCAGTATGCCGGACGCGAAGGGGATTTTCAGGGAGCAGGCGTGAACTGGAAACAGCTCTGGGGCATTCCATTGATGATCGGATTGTTCGGTTTTTATTATCACTGGAAAAAAGACAGGGTGATGTGGTGGGTTTTCTTTAATTTCTTTTTGCTGATGAGTCTGATCATGGCGTTTTACTTCAACATGCAGAATCCTCAGCCGCGGGAGCGTGATTATTTTTATGTCGGGGCATTTTATGTCTTTTCAATTTGGATCGGTATCGGAGCAATCGGACTTGTTGATACGATTCGCGATGCGGTGAAAAATATTCAGCTGCAGAAATATGCCTCCATCGGCGCGCTGGCATTCGCGGTGGTGTTTGTGCCTGTGAATATGCTCTATACAAACTATGAAGCCTCAGACCGGACGGGAGATTATGTGGCGTGGGATTATTCGTATAATCTGCTTCAATCATGCGAACCGGATGCCATTCTCTTTACAAACGGAGACAACGATACGTTTCCGCTCTGGTATCTGCAGGATGTGGAAGGAGTGCGCCGCGATGTCCGTATCGTAAACCTCAGCCTTGTCAATACATCCTGGTACATTAAACAATTGAAACATCAGGAGCCGTACGGCGCCAAAAAAGTCGCCATTAGCCTGAGTGACCAGGAGATAGAACAGATCGGTCCGATGCAATGGGAACCGAGAGAAATGTCCATTCCGGTTCCCGGCAGCGTGCTGAAGCAGTACGAGCAATTTGCGGACCGGCCGCTGCAGCCGAAAGTGAAGGGCGATACGACATTGCCGGACGGCGAATTGCGGTTTGTGCTTCCCAATACGATGCAGTTTCCCCAGCCCGGCGGTCAGGTAATCAAAGCCATCCGTGCGCAGGACATTATGGCATACGATATTATCCGGACAAACAATTGGGTTCGTCCGATTTACATGGCGGTGACTTCCACGCCCGATTCGAAGATCGGACTCGACAGATATTTCCGTATGGACGGACTGGCGATGAAGCTGATTCCGTTCCAGGCGCCAAGCGACGAAGGTGTGATTGATCCGTCGATTCTTTCCGCAAATTTGTTGAACGAGCCGGCTGAACCAAGTCTGACGTTTCAGCGCGGTTACCGGTTCCGCGGCATGAGGGACTCAACGGTTCATTATGACGAGAACGTAACGCGTCTGGCAATGAATTACCGGAACGCTTTCATGCGTCTGGCGCTCTATTACATCAACACGGCGCGGGATAATGAAAAAGCAGTTGTTGCGCTTGATTCGATGATGGCAAAACTTCCGCCGACAGTTCTCCCGATGGATTACCGCGTGGAATTCGATGTGACGAATTTCTATCACTTTGCCGGCGCTGCGGACCGGTATACGGAAATGACAAAGAATCTTGAGGAACGTCTGCTCGCGATGGTCTCCAAGCCGGTGCTGGAACCGTTCCAGAATCAATATCATCCGTACTATATGCTCTTTACGCTCTATCAGAACCGCGAAGAATATAATAAAGCTCTGGAAATTCTTGACCGGATCAGCACGGCATACGGAAATGTGCAGGGACTGCCGCAGTGGATCTCGTCGCAAAAAGCGCAGGTGCAGATGCAGATGGCGATGAAGGGTGTTTCGCCGAACGACTCGGTTGCAAAAAAATAACAATCGAGCCGGCAGCTGTGAACGAACACTTCGGGATGAAAAGGATGAAGCATCGACTTCATCCTTTTTTTCTTTTCACGGTTTCATACCATAACATATTCAGGATAAGACAATCAGCATGAAAGAATCTCGGTTAGAACATTGGGATAATTTTTGGGAAGAGAAAAAGGAAGTCCGCGAGGTCTACTCCAACTCGGACCGTGTCGTCCGCAATCTTGTGAAGGTGATGGATGTGAAGGGAAAGAAGATTCTGGAAATCGGCGCAGGAACCGGACGCGACAGTTTTCCGCTTGTGGAGCGGGGCGCGGAAGTCTATCAGCTCGATTACTCGATGAATTCGCTCAAGATTATGAAGAGGATTGCCGACGAGGAGCAGATGAATGTGCAGATTATCGGCGGCGATACGTTTCACCTTCCGTTCAAGGACGGAACATTCGATGCAGTATTTCACCAGGGATTGCTGGAACATTTCCGGCATGAAAAAGCGGAAGCGCTGTTGAAAGAAAATATCCGCATTTTAAAGCAAGGGGGATTGCTCTGCGTGGACGTTCCCCAGCGCTATCACATTTACACCATCATTAAGACATTCCTCATTGCCATCAATAAATGGTTTGCAGGATGGGAACGGTCGTTTTCCGTGCCGGAATTGAAGCGCGAAATGGAGCGGCTGGGACTGCAGACAGTCCATACCTACGGCGAGTGGATGTATCCGAGTCTGTTTTACCGTATGACGCGCGAAGCACTGCGGACAGTAAAGATAAAAATTCCGCTGAATCCGAAAATTCCGTTGCTGTACGGCATCCGCAAGGCCGTGCGCGACTCCGTCAAGGATTCCGCGCTGGCAACCTATACCGCGCTCTCCATGGGAGTTATCGGAAAGAAATTGTAATCCGTCCGATGTCCCCCGCGCATTGACGCGGTTGTTTTTTACACGACAATATGAACATCCTCATTTTCAATTGGCAGGATCTTTCCCATCCGCTCGCAGGAGGGGCAGAGGTTCATCTGCATGAAACATATTCCCGCATCGCCGCAATGGGTCACAATGTGACGCTCTTCTGTTCCTCGTATGACGGCGCGCGGCCGAAGGAAGAGATGAACGGCATTGATGTTATCCGCCAGGGGGGACGGTTTCTGTTTAATTTTGTCGTCATGAGAAAGTATTTCACGGAATTTTCCGGCAAAAAGTTCGATCTGATCGTTGATGACCTCAATAAAATTCCTTTCTACACTCCGTCGTACGTTAAGGAGCCGGTGCTCGGAGAAATTCACCATCTGCTGGGGGCAAGTGTTTTTAAGGAAACTATTTTTCCGCTCGCTGCGTACGTCTACCTTGCCGAACGTGCCTCGTTCCCGATGTACAGAAAAACCGATTTTATGGTTCACTCTCCCAGCACGATGAAGGAAGTGAAAGAGCATGGATTTTTTCCGGAGAAAATCCATTACGTTCCGTACGGTTTGAATCACGATCTGTACAAACAGACCGGAGTCCCGACATCTCCCGTCCCGCTGATCGGCGCTCTCGGCAGACTGAAAAAGTATAAATCCTTCGACCACCTGATCGAGGCATTTGCCATCGTTAAAAAGATCGTGACGGATGCCCGGCTTGTCATTGTGGGTGACGGCGACGATCGGGGACGGCTGACGGAATTGTCGCATGCTCTCGGATTGCACGACAGTATCACCTTCACCGGATTTGTCTCCGAAGAGGAAAAAGTACGCTGGCTCAATACGATGCATGTTGCCGTAAACACTTCCGCGAAAGAAGGTTGGGGTCTGACGGCTATCGAAGCGAATGCCTGCGGTACACCAACGGTGTCAAGCAATGTCCAAGGATTGCGCGATGCTGTGATTGACGGAGAGACAGGTCTTCTGTATGATTACGGCGACAGGGAAATGCTGGCGGAGAAAATAATTCTGCTCCTGCGGGATGACCATTTGAGAAACCGACTGGCGCAGAATGCTTTGACTCGTTCGAAAGAATTCGACTGGCAGACCGGCGCAGAAAAAACTATGGAAGTCATCAATCAACTGGTCTGGAAAAAACAGAATCGTTGAATGGTTGTCGCATTGCTGCAATCAAAAAACATCAAACGCCTCACGGAATGACCGCACGTACAAGCGAAAGGGCTCCGATATGAAAAGAAAGATGACGACAAAAAGGGATGTGAAAGCTTTAACGCTTCTTGGAAAAGAGGCATCCGTTCAAAAAAAATTGGAAGTGTTTCCGAATCACCATCCCGGTCGTAACTATTCAGTCATGCTGTCAACGGATGAATTTACCATGCTCGGTCCGATGAATCGGCAGCCTGATTTTGCAACGCTGCAGATAGAGTATGTCCCTCATAAATCCATATTGGAATCAAAATCCTTAAAATTGTATTTGCAAACCTTTCGCAACGAAGAGAGTTTTTACGAACATGTTGTTAATGTTATTCTTGATGATCTTGTGGCAGCGTTGAAACCCAGGGCATGCACAGTTACTGCATCGTATGCTGTGAGAGGCGGAATAGCGATCACAGTAAGGACTGAATATAAAAAATAATATTAACCGTTAATGAGAATACTGGCAGCAATTATGAAATGGTCATTCCGGACAAACGGTCCCGTTAGATTTTGGTTAATCGTTCGATAAGTTTTTGATGTTGTGGATAACGGTTGGTCAGTTCTTGTCTATCTCCCAATTCAAAATCTTCGAAATCAAATCCCGGCGCCACGACACATCCCACAAGCACAAACGTCTCCGGCTCATCAACGGAGCCCCCGAACCAGCATCCGTGAGGCACTACGGCGTAAGGATGTTCCCCCCGCTCCAAATTCTTCCCGATAACATGCTTTGTGTATAATCCGTCCGGAGCGATCGAGTGAATCGTCAATGCGCTACCGTCAATGTGAAACCACTGTTCGTCGGAATGCAGTCGATGCAGGGAGGAAATGTCCTTTGATTCAAGCAGGTAATAAATCGACGTGGCATATGCCCGCCCTCCGTTATACCGCATCGGAAGCCCCGGCTGGGAAATCACCCCGTCTGCACGATAGATTTCTTTATAATAACCGCCTTCGGGATGCGG
>CAZQSI010000028.1:0-18525 GCA_964596155.1 uncultured Chitinophagaceae bacterium | reverse complement strand
ACACCGCCCCAATCACCGCATTGATCGCCGCGGTGTTGACGATGTCTTCCACCGAACAGCCGCGGGAGAGATCGAAGGCCGGTTTCTTCAGTCCTTGCACAATCGGTCCGATTGCTTCCGCACCGCCAAGTCGCTGAGCAAGTTTATATCCGATATTTCCCGAATCAAGATCCGGAAAGACAAGAACATTTGCTTTGCCGGCCACCGGACTGTTCGGCGCTTTGGAGGCGGCGACTGAAGGGACAATGGCGGAATCCAATTGCATCTCTCCGTCTAACTTCAGCGATGGATTTTTCTTTCTCGCAATATCGGTTGCCGCCGTCACTTTCTCCACGCGCGGATGTTTTGCGCTCCCTTTCGTCGAAAAGGAAAGCATCGCAACATGCGGTTCTTCTCCGGTCACTTTTGCATGATTTTCAGCGGTTGTTAATGCAATATCGGCAAGCTGCTCGGCCGTGGGATCGGGCACCACCGCACAGTCGGCAAAGGAAAAGAGCTGCTTCGGGAACACCATCACGAAGAAACTAGAAACAACGGAGATTCCTTCTTTCATGCCGATCACCTGAATTCCGGCTCGCATCACATCGCCGGTGGTGGAAAGGGAACCGGCGACGCTTCCGTCGGCAAGACCTTCGCGCACCATCATTGCGCCGAAGAAGAGCGGCTTTTTCATCCAATCCATTGCTTCCTCCGGCTGCATTCCTTTTGATTTTCGCAATTCATGGAATGTTTTTGAGAATTGGTTCAGATGTTCGGATTGTTCGGGATCGACGATGGAAATTCCGTCGAGAGAGACTTTCTGTTCGCCTGCAACGGAACGGATCTGCTCCGTACTGCCGATTAATATCGGTGTTGTAATCCCTTCATCCCGGAGCAACCGGGCTGCTTTTATAGTTCGGGGATCGGCAGCATCCGGAAGGACGATGGTTCTGTTCAGAGCTGCTGCTTTTTTTCGTATTTCGGTAATAAAAAGTTCCGGTTTCATTGGTCACCTGTTCGATTAGTCAAAAATTAACATTACACAAGTAATATACGCAGATTTAAAATAAAATAGTGTCGTGAGAAAAAAAATTGCAATTGCAGCGGGATGGTGAGAATGATTCCGGAGGGGAAATGAATCTGCACCGGGGATTCGGAAAGTTTGTATTGATATTAGTTCGTATATTTCTTTATGGATGTCGCCGATCTGAAAAAGAAATTAATGCTGGTTCCGATATTGCTCGCGATACATAATATTGAAGAAGCGGTAACCATGCCGGCATGGATGGCTGACCATGGGGAGTATCTAAAGTCAGCTGTGCCGCTCTTTCAACATCTGAATTTTTCGTCGACACAACTATACGTCTCTCTGGTGAACGTCACCATTATTCCTGCAGCGGCAGTATTCCTGTTACTGAGGAAAGAATTGACACAGCGAAAAATTCTTGCCGTTCTGTTTCTTCAAAGTGTGATATTCTTCAATGCGTTGATTCCGCACATCATCGGACTGCCGGTGTTGGGAATGTATAATCCTGGAACGATTTCGGCTGTTCTCATTAATCTTCCATTTTCAATCTATTTGTTTGTAACTGTATACCGCGCGGAAATTCTTCCGCTGAAATCTTTGCTGCGTATCAGTCTTTATGGATTGATCCTCTATCTTCCGATTGTTTATCTGAATCACCTCCTCGCTCATGGTATTTCCGGCCTGATGTAACACCATAAACCGAGAGAAAAAGCTCCATCCGCAAATATCAATGACTCTGTTAGTATTATGTGGATAACTTTTTTTAGGGTGGTGGATTATTTTTCCCCTTTTTGTATCGATGCTGACAAAACGGCAAATCCTTCCAACATTAAAATCAGTTAATCTTATCTATATTTGATTAAATTTAGTTAATTTTAGGAGTTTCGATTGTCCAAATGTCAGTAGTGATGTATATTTGTATGCGATGGAAACAGTAAATTCTAAGAAAGTATATGTGGAAACCTACGGCTGCCAGATGAATATGGCAGATACGGAGGTAGTGTTAAGTGTAGTGAATAAAATCGGTTACTCCGTTACACATGAAGCGGCCGACGCTGATTTAATATTTGTCAATACATGCAGCGTCCGAGATAACGCCGAACAGCGGGCTCAAAAAAGGGTCTCTGAACTTAAGGAGCACAAAAGGAGAAATCCGGAAGTGCTGATCGGTGTGCTCGGCTGTATGGCGGAGCGGTTGAGAACTGCGCTGGTGGAAAAAAATAATCTTGTCGATCTGGTGGTCGGTCCGGACGAATACCGCAAACTTCCCAAGCTGATCGAAGATGCGTATGCAGGACAACGGGGCATCGCGGTAAAACTCTCCCGGGTGGAAAATTACGACGATATCACGCCGCTCAGGACGGAAGGAATCAGCGCCTGGCTCTCCGTGATGCGCGGTTGCGACAAGTTTTGCACGTTTTGCGTTGTTCCTTTTACCCGCGGGCGCGAGCGAAGCCGAAGTTTGACCAGCGTCGTCAACGAAGTCCGAACGTTAAGCGAACAGGGATTTAAGGAAGTAACGCTGCTCGGTCAAAACGTAAACTCCTACCGGGATCAGGAATTCGATTTTGCCGATCTGCTCCGATCTGTCGCAGAAGTTGATCCGTCAATGCGAATCCGGTACACCACATCGCATCCGCAGGATATGAGCGACAAACTGATCGAAACGATCGCCGCTCACAAGAATATTTGCAAGTACATCCATCTGCCGGTGCAGTCCGGTTCGAACCGTATTTTGAAATTAATGAACCGCACGTACACCATCGAACACTATCTCGGGCTGATGGCGAAGATCAAATCCGCAATGCCGGAGGCAAGTTTTTCCACCGACATCATTGCGGGATTTCCGACGGAAACGGAGGAGGATCATCGCATGACGCTCTCCATCTTAAAGGAAGTGCGGTACGACGGCGCGTTCATGTTTAAATATTCTCCCCGTGAAAACACCAAAGCGTTTGATATGGGAGATGATATTCCCGAGCCGCTGAAAGTGGAACGCTTGAACGAAATCATTGAGCTGCAAAACGGCATAGCATTCGATATCAATCAATCGCTCATCGGAACGAACGTAGAAGTGCTGGTGGAGAGAGACAGTTCCCGGTCGGCCGATGATCTGCTCGGCAGAACGGACACCAATAAAAAAACTCTCTTCCCGCGCGAACAGGCATCCGTCGGCGAACTCCGGCGTGTCCGAATCGAACGCGCGAATGCACAAACATTGTTCGGAAAACTGGTTTCCAGTATCAATTGACAGGATGCACCATGAACACGTATCTGAAACATTGTCTCCTTTTCGCCGCCGCTTCATCCTTTGCTTTTGCACAATTGAGCGGGACAGAGGTTCGGCAGCGTCTTGATCTGATTCATTCCGGAAAGATAGATCAGGTGCGGAGCGAAGTTGCTTCGTTGCTCCGGCAAATGCCGAACGATCCGGGTGTTCGCTATCTGGATGCATATGTGACGGATAACGGTGATCAGGCAATGAGAAAATATCAGCTCGTTGTCGATCAATTCCCCGGCAGCGAGTGGGCGGACGATGCATTATACAAAGTCTATCAATATTACTTCGCCGTGGGACTGTATAAAACCGCCGAAGCGAAGATGAATCAACTCAATCAGCAGTACCCGAATTCCATATACAGCAATACCGCGGCAAAGCCGTCCGAAATCGGCATCGAAAAACCGGAAACGACAGCGTCTGCGCCTCCGACGGAGCCGGTACAGAAGCCCGCCGCGCAGGAAACCCCCGTTCCGGCGGCATCCGATCCGAGTGGTGCCTATATGGTTCAACTGGGTGTCTATTCCCAGGAATTCAAAGCAAATGAGCAAGCCCGTATTTTCTCTTCCACCATCGGCCGAAACGCTGTGGTGTTTCCAAAACAAAGCGGGGGCAGGACGGTGTATGCGGTGGCGTTCGACGGATTTTCCGACGAAGAATCCGCAAAATCCTTCGGCGGTCAGTTGAAATCCCGGTACAACCTTGATTGGTTTGTGGTGAAACGTTGAGCGGAGGGAATGTGGAACAGCTGATGACCAGAAAAGAATTTCAGCGCCGGTTCGGCATTGTCGGAGAGTCCCTCGAGATGCAGGAAATTGTTCAGGTGATTCAGCATGTGTCGCCGACAGATATCACCGTGCTGATCACCGGCGAAAGCGGCGTTGGCAAAGAAGTCATTGCGCATGCCATTCACGGCGCAAGCAACCGTTCCAAGCGGACGATGGTGACGGTAAACTGCGGTGCGATTCCGGAAGGAATCATTGAGTCGGAATTGTTCGGTCATGAAAAAGGATCGTTCACCGGTGCAAGCAGCGAGCGGAAGGGATATTTTGAGCTGGCGGACGGCGGGACGATTTTTCTGGATGAAATCGGCGAACTTCCCCTTGCCACACAGGTGAAGTTTCTGCGCATTCTGGAGAACGGAGAGTTTCTGCGTGTCGGTTCGTCGACCGCGCGGAAAGTGGATGTCCGGGTAATCGCTGCAACAAATAAAGATCTCGAGCAGGAAGTGCGGAACGGAAACTTCCGGCAGGATTTATTCTACCGCCTCCGGTCCGTGAACGTGAGAATTCCCGCACTGAGGGAACGGAAAGAAGATATTCCGCTGCTTTTTGAAACATTCGTCACGGAATTTTCGGCGAAGAACGGCATCAAGTTCGGCGGAATGACGGCGGAAGCATCCGATTTGATGCAGCAATATTACTGGCACGGAAATGTGCGGGAACTGCGGAATGTGGTGGAATCGATGCTGGTGCTGGAGCGGGGAAAAATGCTGGAAGCAGCAGACATCCGAAAGTATCTCCGGCTTCCGTCCGACGAGCGCCAGCTTCCGATGATCGTCACGAAGCAGAATGATTTTGATGAACGGCAGCTGCTCTACCGTGCGCTGATTGAATTGAAGAACGACATGCTGGAAATGAAAACGCTGCTGAAGGAAATGCTCGGCACCAATAACACTGCCGGCGGACATCAGCATCAGGCGGTGCAGGAAACCCTCTCGCTGGGCGAGATGGAACGGCGAATGATCGAGACGGCGCTGAAAAAATATCATAACAACAGACGTTTGGCTGCGGACGAACTGCAGATTTCCGAGCGAACATTATACAGGAAAATAAAAGAGTACGGATTATGAAAGCATCGCTTATTCTCTTTGCCGGCCTCTGCATGCTCTGCTTCGGCAGCTGTTATTCGTTTACCGGAGCGTCGGTTCCTGCTCATCTGAAAACCGTCGCCATACCGCTCTTCGAAGACGTGAGCGGGTTCGGGGAACCGGGACTCAAGGAAAAGTTTACGCAAAAAATGATCGAGCTGTTCCAGAAGGATAATAATCTCGAAATCGGCGAACGGCTGACTTCGGATTCCATCATCGAAGGCACCATTGCGGCGGTGGTCGATGCTCCTTCTGTTATCGGCGGCAACGATATCGTCACGACCAGAAGAGTCACCGTCACGGTCCGCGCCGTGTATACCGATATGAAGCTGCGGAAAAAAGTTTGGGAAAAAGATTTTTCAAATTGGGGAGAATACACTCAAGGTCAGCAAACGCGCGACGTGGCGTTGACCGATGCCGTCAACAAAGTTGCGGAGGACATTCTGCTGGAAACGGTGTCGGGATGGTAAACCGCACGATTACAACGAATTGCTTTTTTATTACAAACCAATAATATCACTATGGAACAATTTATTCTCATTTCGTACATCATCTGCCTGAGCATACTTTTTGTCTTCGGCGCTCACGGTTTCGTCATGGTTTATCATTATTACCGCCACAGAAATGAGGTTGAGGGAGATCTGCAGCTGACCGAGGTGCCTATGGTGACGATTCAGCTGCCTCTGTTTAACGAAATGTATGTTGTGCGGCGTCTGATCGATGCGTCGTGCGCCATCGACTATCCGAAAGAGAAACTGGAAATACAGGTACTCGATGATTCTACGGATGAAACAGTGGACCTTGTCGCAAGCATCGTCCGCGAAAAACAGGCGCAGGGATTCAACATTATACACGGACACAGAAAGAACCGTCAGGGATTTAAAGCGGGAGCGCTGAAAGAAGGATTGAAAAGCGCAACAGGCGATTTCGTCGCGATTTTTGATGCGGATTTTATTCCAAAACCCGAATTTCTGAAAAAGACAATTCCCTATTTCTACCGGGACAACCGGATCGGCATGGTGCAGACACGGTGGGAGCATCTGAACGGCGATTATTCATTGATGACACGCACTCAGGCAATGGCGCTGGACGGCCACTTTGTGATCGAACAAAATATCCGCAACAAAGCGGGATATTTCATCAATTTCAACGGAACGGGTGGTGTATGGAGGAAGGAAACAATTATTGATGCCGGAAACTGGCAGAGCGACACGCTGACAGAAGATCTCGACCTGAGCTACCGTGCACAGCTGCGGGGATGGAAATTTAAATTCCTGCGCGACGTAACGTCGCCGGCTGAATTGCCTGCGGAAATCAATGCGTTAAAATCGCAGCAGTTCCGCTGGACAAAAGGAGCGATTGAAACGGCGCGGAAACTTCTCCCCATGGTGTGGAAGTCGGATATTCCGTTCCGCATCAAGTTTCACAGCACGTTTCATTTGACGAACAACATTGTTTTCCCCTTTATCATTTTGGCGAGCATCCTCAATGTTCCGCTGACGTTCATCAAGCACGGCGGACAGTTCGACGCATATTTTGACTTCATGTCCGTATTTGTGCTTGCGTTCATCGGTTCATTTTTGTTCTACATGTATTCTCAGAAAGATATTTATGCCGACTGGCGGAAACGCATCATGCTGTTTCCCGTCTTCATGGCAGGCAGCATGGGCTTTGCGGTGAACAACAGCAAAGCGGTGCTGGAAGGGTTATTTAAAAAGAAAAGCGAATTTATCCGCACTCCGAAGTACGGCATCGAAGGAAAAAAACAATCATGGAACGATAAGAAATATGTTCCGATCAAATTCAGCTGGACCGTATTGGTGGAAATCGGTCTGGCGGTGTATTGTTTGTTCGGCGTCTTATCGTCGCTGTATTATCTGGAGATCGCGGCGATTCCGTTTCAATTGTTGTTCACCTGCGGTTACGGTTTCGTTGCACTTCTCTCCGTGCAGCAGGCATTGGAAGCGCGCAGGATAAAAATGGCGCAGCTTGATCTTGCCATAAAGCCTCTCGCGGTATAATTCTTTGCAAATCAGCGTATTGTTGGTTATTTTAGGCCAGTGTCTTTTCAACACCGGCCTTTTTTATTATGGAATTAGATGAGTTTGATATTGAGTTTTTAGCTCAGAAAATGGCTGAAAATCCCCGTTCTCCACTTTTTGCGCGATTAGCCGATCTGTATCTGAACAAAGAGCAATCTGCCGAAGCGATGAATCTGCTTGAAGAAGGGATCAGAAATTTTCCGAACTATTATGCCGGCCACATGGTGCTCGGAAAAGCACATCTCTCGTTTAAGGAATACTCCAAAGCCTCCGAAGCGCTGAAAAAAGCGAAGGAACTTTCTCCGTTCAATCTCACCATTGCGAAACTTCTTGAATCGATCCCGAAAAAACCAGATGAGTCGATTCGAACGACGGATGAAACCTATTTTGCTCCCGCACAAAACATGGAAGAAAGCGCCGAAGCTGTTTCCGAAACTGTAACGGAAGAACCCGAAGTTTCCTTTGAACCTGAACCGGCGGAGTTTGCCGAACCGGAATTATCCCAGCCGGAGGTTTTTGAGATTGCTGAGACTCCCATTGAGCAGGAAACGTTTACGCCGGAACCTTTAGTGGAAACTGAAGAACCGTCCGTACCTCTTTCTGCAGAAGAGGATGTTTACAGTCTGCCTGTACAATCAGACGGTTTTCCGACATTTGACGAATATCTTGCGGAGAATCAGAAGAGAATCGAAACCGATCATCCGATCCGGCTTGACAATTATTTGAACAACACGATCGGAGAAAGCTTTTCGGAACCATCAACATCACTATCCGGTCCGGCACCGGATGATTATTTTTCACACTTGGTCGAGGATGCCGCATTACCTGCGGACGATCCGGTCATTCCCGATGTCACACAGGAACCCGAAGCAGAACCGGAGAAACCGCTTCCGCCGAAGAAAAAAAATATCTTCGAGCTTGCTGAAGAGAGCGAATCCGAAGATACACCTGTCGGAGAGAACCTGCCGCAGTTTGATGAGCCGTCTGCCGAGGAACCGGCGGCAGAATTGCCGGTATCTCCGGAATTACCGGAAGAGCCGATGGAGTTCAACAATGTGGATGAACCGGCAGAAGAATCTCCGGCAGAAACCACCGATCTTGATTCATTAACCGAAAAGCTTCAGCGAGCCGAAAAAATAGTTCCGGAAGAAAACTACAAATCACCTTCTCCGGTTAAGGACGAGGGACAAGAAGAACCGGCATACGAAACTGACGCTGTTTCCCCCACGCTTGCAGAAATCTACGCCTCGCAGGGCGAATACCGTGCCGCCATTCAGGCCTACGAAATTCTGATGTTCTCCCAGCCGGAAAAAGGTGCCGATTATCAAAAGCGGATCAGGGAACTGCAGCAAAAGCAGATGGAAAAGGACGGATTGATTTAAAATTAAAAAACCCCGGCTCGCCGGGGTTTTTTATTGTTGCAGGAAACAGTCCGTTTATTTCAGTTTGTTCACGTACTTGGTCAGTTTCGATTTCAGATTTGATGCCTTGTTCGAATGGATCACTTTTTTGCCTGCCAGTTTGTCCAAAAACGAAATTGTTTCTTTCAGCAATGCCGTGGCTGTGTCTTTTGTTTGAGATGTCCGGACTTTCTTCAACAATGTTTTCATCGTTGATTTTGCAGCAACATTTCGCTTTGCCCGCCGCGCCGTCGACCGGATTCTCTTGATTGAAGATTTATGCTGTGCCATGTATTTCTCCTGATGGTATTCGTTAAATATAATAGTGTAGTATAATAAAATTTCGATCGAGTTACAATTTCTTTTCCCAATAGATGGACTGCCGCAGTTCGTCAACCCACTGTTCGTACGTTGTGCTCAGCTTGAACTGCAACGCAATTTGTTCGAGACGCTTATAGTCATCCTGCAGATTGATTGCATGTTCGGGGGTGACCGACCGTACAAGAATGATATGGTATCCGTATTTATTCTGCACAGTAATTTTTCTCGGCTCGCTGATGTCTCCCGGATTTGCGTTCATGACAAAATCCTGGAACGACGGATCGAGTTGATCCGCAGCAACCCGTCCGAGATCTCCGCCGATATCCTTCGTATCGGTATCCTCCGAATGAGTGCGGGCAAGCACTCCGAACGATTCTCCTTTTAGCGCCGCCGCTCGAATTCTGTTCAGTTGTGCGATTGTGGAATCATCGTTTGCCTGAGACTTCTGAATGGGGAAAAGGATGTGGCGTGTCCGCACCGCGTCGCCGCGGCGTTCGACCAGCTGGATGATATGGTAACCGAATTGAGTCCGAACAGGTTTGGAAATTTCGTTCTCCGAAAGTGTGAATGCTATCTCTTCAAATTCTTTTACAAACGATCCTCTTCGCGCAAATCCGAGATCTCCGCCCTGATCCGCAGAACCGTCGGATGAATAACGGCGGGCAAAATCGGCGAAATCGCCGCCCGCTTTGATGCTGTCGGCAATCTTTCCTGCCTTAATGACCAGTTCTTTCAATACGGTCGAATCCGGTTTCGGTTCGATGTAAATGTGGCTCAACTCAAATTCCTTGGGGACGATCGGGATGCTGTCCTTGTAAGTGTTATAGAATTCTTCCACCTCGCGGCGAGAGACGGTCAGCTGCATCTGCCGCTGCTGCTGAATTTTCTGAACAAGCATTTGTTTGCGGATTAGTTCGCGGAATTGAAAATCTCTCTTCATGCGGTTGACGGTCATTCCGTAAATCTCTTCGAGTTTTTGCTGCCCGCCCACCTGATACATCATCCGCGAGATTTGCTGGTCGAGCCGCTCCGTCACTTCTTCATCCGTAACAACCACGCTGTCCTCAATAGCCTGTGCAAGCACCAATTTGTCGTTGATCATGCCGTCCAATACGCGGTCGCGCAATTCCTTCGACGCCGGATCAAGCCGATTCTGAAGTGCCATCTGCTGTACCGTAAAGTTCAGGTCGGATTCCGTAATCACTTCCCGGTCCACGACGGCGATAATGCGGTCAAGCGACCGTTGTGCCGTGAGCATTCCGGAAAGTATGAGGCAAAGTAAAATGGATTTTTTCATTTAACGGTCTCCCGAAAGTGTATCCTGCGCTTCGAACATCATTTGCACCGTATGCCGCGACCGAAGATTTTGCAGGTATTGTTGATACTTTTGTTGCCGCTGTTCCATGACCAGCCGGTTGCGGATCTGACCTTCCACGAATGACAGCGGGGCATTGGTGCCGGCTTTGAATTGTCCGAGCGAGCGCATCACTACATAGCCGACGCTTGTCTTCACAGGGAACGAAACCTCAAGCATGCCGAGAGCGCTTGCAACCTTCCATAATTCGGGAGGATAGAGCGTCGACTGACTGTAGAAAATTGAATCGGAGGATGAGATGAGTCCCTGCTCTGCATCTGACCGTACTTCATCCAGTCGGGGAGTCCACGCATTATCCCTCAGTACGGCAGTTCGGAATTTGATGGCAGGTTCGATCGATTGAAAAATCGCGAGCGAGAGCCGGACCAGCGGTTCCTTCAGAATGAACTCTGAGCTGTTCTGCTGAAAATACGCTGCGACGGTATTTTGTTCAATCGATGCCTCCGCATCCTGATACACTTCCACCTCGAGCAATTCGGCGATGGAAAGCTGCTTTAACGCTTCGTTCACTGTCCGCTGCACTTGTTCCGATTCATGTAACCCGCGCTGTCTCGCTTCCTGATAGAGCAACTCATTGATTACCCAACGATTGGCAAACTGCTGTATTTCGCTCTGCGTCAGCGGCCGTTCCGAGCCCGAACTGTTCCGGATCATTTCCTGCGTTAAGACGGTATTATTGACGCGCGCAACGACATTGCTCTCTTGCTCCGACTGACTGCAGCCGGCCATCAGCAGAAATGAAAAAGATAAAATGAAAAAAGGAAAGCGGAATTCGCTTTCCTTTTTTGTCTGGTGAATAATCATCACTGTTTTGACTGTGAATAAGTTTGAGCGAGTGCTTCCTCATTGAGAATAACCGGATATTTCTTTTTCAGCGAAGCAAGCCATTCGTCACCGAGACGTTTTGTTTCGTATTCCTGGTATGCTCCAGAAACTTCCGATTGCGCTTCTTCAAATGTTTTTTCGCGCGATGCATCTTTGGCGATGACCTTCACGAATGAAAATCCGCCGTCATAAGCATTGTATTGTGTCGGGTCGGTCTCCGGCATCGACCAGGCTCGCTGAGTCAGATCGTTGGTGCTTGAGGGCTGAAATCCGAGGACACCGCGTGTCGCGATGGATGTTCCTCGTGTATTGAACAGAACTGCGGCGGAATCAAAACTGATCGGCGCTATCGCAATCTTAACAGTATCATACGCAATTTTCTTCCCTTTGGAACGCTTTTTTGACACTACGAGCGAATCCTTGGTATAGCCGAGCAATGATTTTTGAACAAGTTTCGCGATGCTGTCCGTCGGTACAAAGATTTCCTGAATGTTGACTCTGTCCGGCCATGTATATTTGCTTTTATTGGCGGCATGATACACGCGCAGTGCGGAATCTGTCGGCTGCACATTGTTCCAGACATGCTCCTGCTCCGCCTTGAAGAGAAGAATGCCTTCTTCATATTCCTTCATAGTTTTTCCGAAATCGGGAAACTTATTCTGAAGCTGCTGCGCATGATATTCAGTCACCAGCGCTGTGCCGATTTTTTGAATGATCAGCGGTACGGTATTCTCCGAAGCAAAGGAAAGATTCTGAAGTTCCGGATTTGTCGCCGTCAGTTGAATGACGGAATCAACGGTGATATTCTTTCCTGCGAACGTCATAAGAACCGCTTTGCGAACGGACGGGGAGATCGAACGATCCCATGCGGAATCGGCCGTGGTAACCGTGCTGTCCACCGATGAGGCAAAGAGTGTGCTATTTTTTTCCGAAACGGTGAAATTGTATAAGCTCTTGATGTTCCTGATCATTTTTTCCTGATCATACTGGAACCGGTAGTTCTGGTATTCGGATTTCAGCTGCTGTTCCATCTCTTTGAACGAGGGAATGCCTTTTGCCGTGTGCCGCTTTACCAGATGAAGACCGAATTGCGTTCGAATCACGGGTGATACCGAACTGTCTTTCATCGTAAAGATCAGATCGTCGAACTCCCTGACTGTCCGTCCGCGATCAATAAAGCCGAGATCGCCGCCGCGGCCGCCGCTGTACGTATCATCCGAGATTGTGCGAGCGGCCTGTCCGAAATCCATACCGGCAATAATCGAGTCGCGGTAAGCCGAAAGCTCCGCCATCGCTTTTACGGAATCTTCGACACTGCTGGTCGGTGTGAGCCGCTTCATGATATGACTGACATGAACCGGTCCCTGATTGGGGAGAATGTCGGTTACTTTTATAATGTGATATCCGAATTGTGTACGGATCGGATTCCTAGTCACCTCACCCTTGTCGAGACCGTAGACGGCATCTTCAAATTCCGGCACCATTGCTCCGGCGCTGAAATAATAGAGATCGCCTTTGTTATACTGAACGGAGGGATCCTGAGAGTTGTTCAACGCCAATGTTTCGAACGGAATGCCGAAGACCAGCGAATCGGCTATCAGTTTTGCATAATTGAAGTTGATCAGCGTATCGACCGGATTGTCGGATCCGGAACCGATTAAAATGTGGCTTGCACGGATTTCTTTTTGTTTTCGTTTGTAAAGCCGTTCCAAAGCGGGGGTGGTAATTTCTTTTTCCAACATGTAGGCAACGGCAAGGTTTTTCCGGTAATCATTCAGTTCGGCTTGCAGTTCCTTGTCTTTGTCATAACCGAGTGCATACGCTTCTTTTACTTTCAGTCTGAACTTGACATAGAGATCCAGAAATTTCTGCTTGTCTTCGAGCGATGTTTTGGAAGCGACATTCCACCCGCCGTTATTTTTTGCATAGACCTGTTCAAAATCCTGAACGGTGATCTTTTCACCTGCAATTTCTGCAACATAAGCGCCGCCGCAACCGAAAAGTCCCGCAGCCATCACAGGAAGGAACAGGGAGATCATAAACTTTTTCAAAGACATACGACAATAACTCCTCAGAATGTAGTGGAAAAACGTTGTAAGTATATAAAAATAATGAAATTAGGGGTGACAAGCAATGATTACGCCGCTCCCAAACTGCGGAGCAGCCATTGTTTGACGATTGGAGAAAAAGCATTGTTCCCGTATGGTTTTTCATCGCCAACTTCTCTATTTTCATCCATGGATTTTGATGCTACGTTTATTTGTTCCTACTGCGGGGAAGAAAATGACCTGTTTGTGGAACCGGAAGGGGGGCACGAACAAACTTTGACGGAAGACTGCTTTGTCTGCTGCCGTCCGAACACTCTCACCATTCGCATCGTCCAGAACAGGATTATCGTGGACTCAGCATATGAAGGATAAACAATGACACCGTTACAATTCAAAGAGTATGCAGCACTTCAGCTCGAACCAACCGAACCAATGTTTCTGCGGGTTCCGCCTGAACAGATCAACTGGAAGCCGACGGAAGATTCATTCACCGCGGGTCAATTGATGTTTCATATGGCCACCGCACTGCGATTCAACGGAAAGGGAATTAAACATAATGAATGGGAACTGCCGTCGCTCCGGCACGTCTTCGTTTCAAACCGAAAAACGCCCACTGCAAGCGTCGAAGAATGCGTCTCAGCATACCGGGAGCACTCCGCTTTTTTTCTTGATGTTTTTACCGGCATGAGCGATGAGGAATTTCTGACGGGGGAATTGGATACACTGCAACTCGGCAGAACACAAAAATGGCGAATGTCTCTTTTCGCGCTCGAACATCATCTGAATCACAAAGCAGAATTGTTCATGTATCTGAAGATGATGGGAATAAAAGTCAACTCGAAGGATTTGTATGGACGTCTCATGTGAGTACGGAAAAGGACGTTACACGGTATGATGAAGCGAATGCCGCGCCGCAAGGAATGAGACAATCAGAAAGAAGAGAAAAGCGGCCGCTTCGGCGGCAACAATCATCCCATCACCCAACCCCACCGTTAAATACCTCAAGACATCCGTCTGCCACGTCAGGGGATTGACATACGCGAGAAAGCGAAGCCACTCCGGAACGGCATCAAGCGGATAAAACATGCTGCTGAGAAACATCAGAACGAAATAGGCGACATTGATCACCGTGTTAAATGTATCGTTTCGTCTGATGCGGAATGCCACAATCGACAATGCAAAAAACCACCCGGCAATTCCCGCCATCACTGCCAGAATGGTCAACGGCAGGTTGTACAGATCGACGGGAATATCAAGTATCACGATTGCCGCTCCGATTGTCAGCACCGTCTGCACGAGAGACATCATGCACTGAAATATCATCTTCCCCAGCAGAAATTCTCCCCGCGTCATCGGATAGGTGAGGAATTCATAAAAAATTCCATTATCCCGGTCCACGAAAAATCCGTACGACTGATTGATGGCGCTGCCGAAGCATGCCATGGCGAGCACGCCTGCAAGGAAAAAATCATTGTAAGGGACCGAGACTCCGTTGGTAATAACTCCGAGCCCGACTGCTTTATTGAAACCGACTCCGAACATCAAAAGGTACAGCAGCGGCACGGC
This sequence comes from uncultured Chitinophagaceae bacterium, assembly GCA_964596155.1. GTDB lineage: Bacteria > Bacteroidota > Ignavibacteria > UBA10030 > UBA8401 > UBA8401. The sequence goes on along the minus strand of CAZQSI010000028.1, from coordinate 3,794 downwards.
CATATCAAAGAAAAACCATGTCAGGCTTGTCATTCGAATCAGTGTATCTCGGTACACGACCGCGGCAATATTTTTCATCAGACCGTCCCGAGGGTTTTTTTGTCTATTAATTCTACAAACACATCTTCGAGTGTTGCCATTGAAATTTCGAAATGTTTCAACCTTCCCGATGATTGCGCCATCGAAAGAATGCTCAATGCGGTCTCATGGTCCTTCAGCGTCAGTGTGACCTCGTTGTTGACCGCCTCGACCGCGACGGGTGAAAACTGCCGGAGAAGAGTCTGAAGTTCCGCGTTCAGCTCCGTGAATTTGAGATTCAGATAAAACATCTGCAGCCCCATCTTTTTTACATCCCCGGTTGAACCTCCGGCAATCACTCTGCCGTGATTGATGATGGCAATGGAGTCGCACAATTCCTCCGCTTCTTCCAGCATATGTGTTGTCAGCACAATTGTTCTGCCGGTCCTCGCCTCTTCCTTGATAGCGGAAATGGTCGCCCGTTTATTGAACGTATCCATTCCCGTGGTCGCCTCATCCAAAAAGACGATCGGAGCTCCGACAAGAAAGATTTTTGCCACCTGAACTCTCCGTTTCATTCCGCCGCTCAGATCGATCGGTTTTTGATCGAGCACTTCTGTCAGTCCGAACAATTCCACAATTCTGCCCATTTTTGCATTGATCTGAGCAGAGGTCATACCGAGGAACCTGCCGTACGTCAATAAATTGTGCTTTACCGTCAGAAACACTTCAACGGCATTTTCCTGCAGTACAACACAAAGATTTTTGCGCACCTCAAGCGGCTGCCGTACCACGTCGAATCCGTTGATGAGAACGGTGCCGGAAGTCGGCGGAATCAGCGTCGTGAGAATTTTAATTGTCGTAGATTTTCCTGCACCGTTCGGACCGAGCAGACCGAAAATGTGTCCCCGCTCAACATCGAAGGAAATATCGTCGACTGCTCGGAGCGGAGGGAGTTTTTTCCGTGGATATTCTTTCACCAGATGTTGTACTGTTATTGCATGAGGCATCGTGAACCCGCGCTAGTGAGCCGGTGATGAGACAATCGATATGAATTGACGGATGATATGGGCAGTCGCTCCCCACACCGGTTCATTCCAAACATCAAACACAAAAATCTCGCGGCGCTGGCCAAGCAATTCCCGCGCTTCCGTTCTGCATAATGACGGATCAAAAAATTTTTCAAGAGGGATCAGCAGCACTTCCGCCACTTCGTCCGCGTTGATGTTCAAATCATCCAGCCGGTCGATATATCCCACCACCGGCGTGACGATAAACCCGGTCGGGATATGAATGTCGTCGAGCATTCCCAGAATTGCGATGGAGGAACGGGCAACACCGATCTCTTCTTCAATCTCTCTCAGCGCCGTATCGGTTTCAGATGTGTCGCCGGGATCCGCCATACCGCCGGGAAACGAAATTTGGCCTTTGTGGTGTTCAACCGCATCGGTCCGTTTCGTTAACAGAAGATGAAGCTGATCGTTATTATTCACCAGCGTGACCAGCACGCATGCTTTGCGGAGTTGAGCATGCGGCATTGATTTCCGTACATGCGACGAGAGCCGTTCTGCAATATGATCTTTTGAGGGTACCGTCATCAGAATCTGCTCGCATCCCTTCCGAAGATGAATGCTTTCACCCAATCGAAAACAACCAGCACTTTGTTTTTCCAACTGACAAGTTTCGTCAGATAAGCTGACCGCCAGAAAATCCATGTGGTAAAGCCGCGTCCCTTCACCTGCGGAAGATCGGCAAGCGCCCGGTTGCTCCCGATATACGCCAGCATGCCGCGATGATGATATTTAAACCGTTTCACTTCTTTGCCCTTTGCCTGCGCATTCAAACTTTTTGCCAGATAGTATCCCTCCTGCTGGGCGACCTGCGATGTTGCCGGAAGCGCAGTTCCTTCGATCGTGGCACAATCGCCGAGTGCATAGATATGCGTGAATCCTTTAACATGAAAATATTCGTCGGTAACAAGCCGGGATCCGGGATCCTTTTCGAAGGAAAGGGAGCGCACAAACGGAGTCTGTGTATTGCCGGTTGACCAGACAAGCATGCCGTAGGGGACGTGCGTGCCGTCGCTCAGCAAAATTTCCCGCTCATCAACCCGAGCCACCTGCGACTTCAGGCGGACGGAGATCTTTTGGCGTTTGAAAATTTTGAGTGTGTATTCGCTCAGCGCTGCATCAAATGAGTTAAGCAGCGCATGTCCCGCTTCAAACAAAGTAATTTCCACCAGTGGAATCAACTGCGCGTATGATCGGACAAGATCGTCCGTTAAAAAATCGTGAAGTTCCGCAGCAAACTCAACACCTGTCGGACCGCCGCCGACGATGATAAAATGAAGCAGCCGTTTCCGTTCATCGGGATGCAGATTTGGTGTGCTCGCGCGTTCAAAATTTTCGATAATCCGCTGGCGGATGTCGCGGGCATCGTTCAGTTCCTTCAGAAACATTCCGTATCGTTCCACTCCGTCGATGCCGAACGTATTGCTCCTGGCTCCGACACCGATGACGAGAATGTCGAAGGAGAGTGAAAATTCACTGCTGTCCAGCGCACCGGCGCATTGCACCGTATTCGATTTCGTATCAACACCCGTGCAGAAAGCATGATAGTACGTTATCTGTTCCCGTGCGCTCCGAATCGGTTCAATGATAGAGCGAAATTCTATCGTTCCGACCGTCGTGCTGGGCAGCAGAGGAGTAAAAATAAAATGATTGCGGGGACTGACGACGATGACGTCGTACAGACCGGTATCGATCAGTTTCAGCGCGCTGAATGACGCAAACCCGCTTCCGAGGATAATCAATTTTTGTTTTTGTAATTTCATTGTATATTACAGCCGGTATTTACGGAAAATGTATCGTAACATACCAATTTTTTACGGGAACTGACAGCCTTCGTGTGTTGCTGCGCACAGCAATTCTTAAACCGACGGGTATCTTACAGTGTCAATACAGGCGGTGTGAGATTCTGCAGATTCATCAGCTGCAGATTTGATTAAAAGGAGACCATCAATGTCTTTGTCTTTTCGATTATTGACCGCATTTGTTAACATACTTATCATGCTGTCGTCAATCGCAGGCGCCCAGCCAAAAGGCGGTGACGAACGTGCAGAAGAACAGCTGAAACGGATGAAAGTTGTCGTCGGTCTCAGCGCCGATCAGGTGTCGAAAGTAAGAAATATAATGAAAAAATCCCGGGAAGAAGCAAGACGGGATTTCGAAAAAAACGCCGAAAACAGGGTTTCCGGACGGGAGCTGATGATGAAGATAGTGGAGAAAACCGATGCGGAAATCATGAAATTGCTCACCAAACAACAACAGCTTCGGTACGAAGAATATAAAAAAGAACGGCAAAAGGACATGCAAGACCGAATGAGAGAACGACAATAACCTCATTCCTTCACTAAACAGGAGTATCTATGAACAGCATGAAACAAATATTAACATTCACTGTCGTCGCCGGCTTTCTCTTTACCGGATGCGACAAAACGACGGATCCTCAGCTGGACTCATCAATATTATATGAGGATGCTGCGGAAGCAATTTCCGCTTCCATTGGAGATGAAAGCGGCGGCATTACGGAAAATTTCGCCGATGTTATGATTGCGGGAAGTTCCGGAACTTTGGGCGCAGCATCGCCGGTGATGGATGGTTCGGATCTGGTAACGTCCGGCGTGCCGGTGTACGATTCGCTGACGGGATGGTGGTCTGTCTCCGTCAACCGTTCGGCAAGCAATGTTCTTATCCAACGGTCAATCACCCGGGAGT
>CAZQSI010000027.1:19294-33348 GCA_964596155.1 uncultured Chitinophagaceae bacterium | reverse complement strand
GGGAGAGAAAAGCCCAATCCTCCAAGCAGGCTGAGTGCGACGAATGCCTTCCAGGAAAATCGTTCGAGGGGGTGCTCGGCAAACCACCAGGCAAGCAGCGCTGTTGCCATGAAAGCGTCAATCATAAATGCGGCGGCCAGTCGGTTGTTGATCACTTCAGCAAGCGAGGAGAATTCTGCGAAAACAAAATAGAGGAACATTCCGTTCGGAACAAATAAACCAAAAAGAGAAATGGAGAGTAACAAAACTTTCCGCGATCTGTTCATTGTTTCCTCCTTGTCAGCGCGCAGCGGTGCGCTGAAGAATAATAATGGAAAGGTCGTCCGACGGCGTCGCTTCGCCGATGAAGGCATCAACGGACCGAAGAATTTCAAATCCGATTTCCTGCGGACTTCCGTTTTTTGATGACAGAATATTGATGAACCGTTCTTTGCCGAAAAATTCTCCCGACTCATTTTTTGCTTCCGTCAGTCCGTCCGAATAGAATACCAGCCGGTCTCCTTCGTCAAGCGAGATGTGCTGTTCGGTATAGAGAGTATTCCGCATCAGACCTAGCGCCGGATCACCTTTTGATGTTTCGGACACCGCCGAACCGCGGACGAGCAGCGCCGGAAAATGTCCGGCATTGATGAAGCGGATCGCCCCATCCTGTTCGGAACACTCCGCATACATCATCGACGAAAACATATTCGGCGGACTGTCGCGGTGTACGATGGCGTTGATCTTTCCGACAAGTAGTGGCAGAGACCGAATTTCTCCTGCAAGCGACCGAACGGTTGCCTGAAGCTTCGCCGTAATCAGAGCGGCGTGCAATCCTTTGCCGGCCACATCCGCCATGGAAATGCTGAACCTTCCGGGTTCCAGCGGTAAAAAATCGATCATGTCGCCGCACACCTCGTTTGCCGAGCGGGTAAACAGCCATAACGTCCATCCTGACACCGACGGCGTTCGCTGCGGCATCAGAGAATCCTGAATTTTTTTTCCCGCCTCCAGTTCGCTGTGTGCAAGCACTTTGTCTTTCAACTCCAGTAGAATCACGAGAATGAGAAACAGTCCTCCGAACAGCGCGCTCCCGTTCAAATCAATGACACCGGTCGATAGATTGATATTAATATTTACAAGAAATAATGTTCCGAGAACGAACATGACCTTGCGCGCGGGTGTCAGTTTTTTTATTACCGCTTTCAGAATCCATGCGGACAGGAAGAACAGTTGCTTGATCCGCTTCATGGAACGAAGCCGCCGGCGCTGCTCTTCGGATAAATAAAACGCCGTCACTTCCTTGGATTCTTTTCGGATGGATGTGTAAGTGCGTGTTTTTCGGACGTCGTCCTTTATCGAACGGAGGATAGGATCTTTTTTTGAGTGAGGAGCCGAATGCATTTGGAATGATACGGAAAAAGAATCTAAATGTTCAGCCAAACCATGAAATTCCTTTTGCGGACTTCAATACGGAGTTCACCGTTTTTTCAGATTCTTCAGATATTCGACCAGTTTTTCCGCAGAATACCGCAAACTTTTCTGGGTTGAATCGTTTGCGCTTCGTTTCAGATATGCGGTGAATGCTTTCAATGCTCCCTGATGTTCCGACAATTGCATCAGGGAGGATGCATAATAATATTGTGCGGAACCATGGCCGGGATCAATCTCGCTTGTTCGGAGAAACGCATCGGCGGATTCCCGCCAGAGTCCTTTTGAATAACAAAATGACCCAAGATCATAAAATACCAATGCAATCGTTTCGGGATGCATCACGCGGACCGCATCCTTATACGACCGAATTGTTTCTTCGGATTTGTTCAGCTGTTGAAACACCAGCGCCAGGTTCAGATAATATTGAGCATTCTCGCCGTCGTACGCAATCGCCATACGGTACGCGGCAACGGATGAGTCAAATTCACCGGCGGAATAATGTGCGTACGCAAGCTGTGCATGGTATAAACTGTTCATGGAGTCGAGAGCAATTGCGGAGGAAAAATATCGTTTCGCGGATTCAATGTTTCCCAACTTCCGGTAACATTCACCGATCTGAAAAATCAGATCTTTGTTGCCGCTCCGGAGAGAATCGGCCGCGAGATACAACCGAAGGGCATCGGCATATCGCTTTTGACCATGCAGATAATTTGCGGCGGCGATCAAAGCAGGAGTGTAACGCGGATTGATATCGATCGAACGACGGAGATACACCATCGCCGAGTCCTGCAGTCCCATCCGTTTACAAGCATCCGAGATGTAATAGAGGCTCAAAAAATCATTTGGATTGTTTCTGGCAAGGGAGGAGAACAGTTCAATTTCCCGTTCCGGTTGATTTTTCATCGCGGCAATGGTGAGACCGAGTTGAAAGCGTGCCGGCACAAACGCACTGTCCAGCCGCAAACACGTTTCCAATTGGAGAACGGCTTCGTTGTGCAATCCCGCGCCCGACAGCACTCTCGCAAATTGAAACCGGTAGTGGACAGACGCAGAGTCAAGCGCAACGGCGCGGTTCAGGAATTCGTGCGCCTTCTGGTATTCGCTGACCGCAGCGTAACTCATACCCAAAGAAAACAAAAACCGGGCGGAGAGAGTGTCGGTATTAAATTGTTGTGAATACTCCAGCAGCTTCCAGACGTTCCCCTCGGCGTACATCGCCGCCGCCGCTGAATCGATGGACCGGGAATATGATGCGTGCCGGTGTTGTCCGGAAAGAAGAACGGAAATAAGCGAGAGTAGCAGAATCATTGAAATGCGCATCGCTTACGCCAGCAGCTTCTCAATGATCTGAACCGAGGTGATGCCGTCCGCTTCGGCATTAAAGTTGGGAATAATTCGGTGCCGCAGCACGGGAAGCGCGACGGAGCGGACATCATCAATGTCCGGTGTGTACTTTCCGTTGAGAACGGAACGCGCCTTGGCGCCGAGAATTAAATATTGCGATGCCCGCGGTCCGGCACCCCATGTGAGCCAGTCCTTCACGAACTGCGGTGAACGCGGATCTTTGGAGCGGGTTTTTGCGACAAGACTGACGGCATATTCGATCACGTTATCCGCAACCGGAACCCTCCGGATAAGATCCTGAAAATCGACAACCATGGCTCCGCTCATCACATGTTTTGGTTTCGGGGCGTACTGACTTGTGGTGGATTTCACAATCTGTTTTTCTTCTTCGAACGAGGGATACTCCAGCCAGAGATTGAACATGAACCTGTCCAGCTGTGCTTCGGGAAGAGGGTACGTTCCTTCCTGCTCGATCGGATTTTGTGTGGCAAGAACGAAAAACGGTTCATCCAGCGTGTAGGTTTTTCCCGCAGCCGTTACTTTGTGTTCCTGCATCGATTCGAGCAGAGCGGCCTGTGTTTTCGGAGGCGTTCTGTTAATCTCGTCCGCCAGCACGATGTTTGCAAACACGGGACCTTCGACGAATTTAAACACCTTCCCGCCGCTTTTTTTGTCTTCTTCGATAATCTCGGTGCCGGTAATGTCGCTCGGCATCAGGTCGGGAGTAAATTGAATTCGGTTGAATTTAAGATCCAGCACATCCGCGAGAGTTTTTATCAGCAATGTTTTTGCAAGGCCGGGGACTCCCACCAGCAGACAATGTCCGCTGGACAGAAGCGAGATAAACAGCTGTTCGATAACGGCATCCTGACCGACGATCACCGTTGCAATCTCTGCCCGCATCGATTGAAATGATTGGTTCAAGGCACGCACTGCTTCAACGTCGCTTCGTTTTTGTTTTGCTGTTGTTTCCTGTCGTTTTGCCACTGGGATTCCTTTATTGCCGATGGGAACACGGGATCGGTTTTACCGTTATGCTGCGGATCCGTGTGTTTCGCCGCACAACGCTTGGTAATTACAACAAACTTGAGAAAATATGCAACAAGGCCGGGAAGTTACCTGCGGGCAAGCCAATCCCGAGGATTTTGTTTTTCTTTTTCCTTCCACACTTCAAAATGGAGAAGATTTCCGGAAACCGTTTCGCCGCTTTTTGCTATCACCGTTCCTTCTTTGATCTGCTGACCTGAAATGACCGAGATCTCGGAAAGATGCGCATACACCGTTCTGTATCCATGGTTGTGATTAATGATGATGAGATTGCCGTACGACGGCAGCCAATGGATCAATGCCACTTCGCCGTCGGCGACGCACCGAACGGGTGTGTTTTCTCCCGTCGAAATGTCAATGCCGGTGTTGGTGGTGATCGTTTTCATCACGGGATGAATCTGATTTCCGAATTCGGCGACAACCCTTCCGCTGACCACCGGCCAAATCAACCGTCCCTTTTTCTCATGCAGCGGCCGCATTTCCATAACAACATCCGCCGATGCCATTTCGTATGCCTGCTCCCGCAGTTCGGCCCGCTTGTTTGCTTCGGATATTTCCCTCTCCAATTCCTTTGCTTTGGCCAGATCATTCTTCTTCTTGAGTTCCGCCAACGCCTTCGCTCTCTCCAGCTGAGCAACGCGCTCCCGTTCTCTCTGCGCCGCGCGCTCCCGCGCAATCCGCGCTTTTCGTTCCCGTTCTTCGCGTTCCGCCTTTTCCTTTTTGATTCGTTCCTGTTCAATCAGGTCCGCAATGATATTTTCAAGCTGTTTTGCCGCGGAGATTTTACGCGTCAATTCTTTTTTCAGCTGCGATTTATCCTGCCGAATATCGTTCAGCACGTTCTTTCGCCGGTTTTTTGTTTTGTTCAGAGAGTTTTCCTCTTTGATCTTTTCGGAGATCAACTGCTGCTCCATCGAAAGTTTTTCCTGCAGTGTGCTGTATTCGATTTCGATCTGTTCCTTTTTTTTCACAATCTTGCTCAAATCTTTTTTTCGTTGATCGGAGAAGCGCCGCAAATATTCAATGCGGATGTACAGCTGGTTGATCGAATTGGACGAAAGAATTGTTTCCAGGTCGTAGACTTTTCCGTATTTATAGACCGAGGTCACATAATTTGCGTAATGATTTTTCAGAAATCGTAATTGCTTCTCAAGCTGGGAAACATTCTCTCGGGTCGATTCGATGGATGCACTGATTTGCCGTTCTTCTGCACGCAGTTCGGCGATGAGGGACCGGACTAAGTTTGCTTTTTTTTCGATGATGTCCAGCCGGCCGAGCGTTGCTTTTTCCTTCTTTTCGCTCTCCTCGATCTGTTGTTCATACCGCTGAATTTCCGCTCGCAATCGTTTTAACTGCTGATCCTTTTTTTTCAGATCGGATTGGTTTGCGGGAATCGTTGAAATGAGGACAAGAAGAAGAAAGCAATATGGAATAATCCGTATCATTCTATGGTGGTCACGGCGGCATCCTGAGGAAAGGAAAGACGGAAATCTCCCGCCTGTCCTCCGTAGGTGATGTCTGCATATTCGATCAATAGCGATGCCTTTTTCGAAGGGATTGAGACTTCCACCGATTCCGGCGAGATAACGCCGTTGTTTCCCGTTGTATACCGGTAGTCGACAATCCAGAGAATATTTCCCGACATCGACCTGCGGGTGCAGCGGGTGATCCGGTTTACGGTGCCGTCGAATCTGTACGAATCGTACGAGCCGTTGGAGTTTATTTTTGTAAATGATGAAATACGTCCGGGATGATCGGCAATGCTGTCCACCAGAGAGAAATCGGGCGGGGTATGGATTCCGCGCAGCGATCCGGCGAAGAGCTCAAAAGGAATATCGCTGATGATGGGAAACGAGCGAAGCTGTTTCTCGGGTGATCCGCGGTAAACGGTATTGTTGAAAGCATTGTACGCGGAAAATTCCTTTCGGGTGACGAGAGCGGACCCTACGGTGATGCCGAACGGACCGTAAATGCTCATCTTCAACGAATCCGTTCCGAGCGCGCTGAGTTCAAAACCGACGGATTGATTCATCGTTGGAGTTGTGACCGTGATGGAACCGTCTGCAAAGAAATGTTCGTTTGCATGCGATACATCCGATAAACGGTGTGCTATTTCCTCAACGGTGAGCGGTTCTATCGAAAGAGGACCGGTGGTCGATGCGCATCCTGCAATAAACAAACCTGCAGCGAAGAAAAGGGGAAGAACAAAAAGACGACGGCTCACAGCGATCCCCGCTCAAGTTTGTGTTTCAGTGCGACATTGTTCTGATCTTTTTCCAACGCTTCCTTCCAATACCGTTTTGCATCTTCACTCCTGCCGAGGCGGGCATATACGTCGCCAAGATGTTCGAGAACGACCGCGCTGACGTCTCCCAGTTCAACCGCACGCAGAATGTAGGGAAGCGCCTGCTGATATTTTCCTTTTTTATACAAGATCCATCCGTACGTATCAAGGTAAGAAGGATTCAGCGAATCGGCGGCGAGAGACTCCTTTGACATCCGTTCAGCACGATCAAGCTGCAGTCCGCGTTCGGAAAGACTGTAAGCGTAATTATTCAGCACCAGGGGGAATGTCGGATCGATGCGCAGCGCCCGTTCATATGCCGAATCCGACTCCGCATGCATTTTCAGAGCATCGTACGTCAGACCAAGGGAAGAGAGCGCGTTTAGATCCGTCGGATTCAGCTCCACGGCGCGCTCCAGCGCAACGCGTGAATCCTGATTCATTCCGGCCCGGTTATAGGCGATGCCAAGCAGAAGATGCAATCGAAAATCATCCGGAAGAATTTGTTTTGCCCTGTTCATGATGGAAATTGTTTCTTTAAAATCCTGCCGGTCAAAATACATCCATCCAAGCTGCCACCATGCGTCGGCATTCCAGTTCGCCGATTGTGTTGCGCGGGTGAAGTACTGTTCTGCTATTGAATCTTTTTTTATCCCCCGGTACAAAACTCCGAGATAGACAAACGGACGGGTATCGGTCGGATAGAGTTCTTCGTATTTCCTGAAAACGGCGATTGCTTCGGGAATCACAAGCGTATCTTTGACCGTTTGCGCATAAAAGGCGACGCCGATCCGGAGATGCGTGTCGGGATCCAGCGAGTCCGACTGAAGGATGGTGTTCAATTCTTTTTTGGCGGTTGTCCAGTCGTTTTGCTGCAAGTACACATCCGCCAAGGTTGCACGGAGTATAATGCTTCCGTTGTTTTCTTCCAGCGCATCCATGAGGATCTTTTTCGCGGTGTCGAATTTTTTCTGGCGCAGATACATTTCAGCCAGATTTTGACGGACAGCGAGATTGGACGGATCGAGTTCCATCATCTGCTCATACGCCTTCGCGGCGTCATCAAACCGTTGCAGCATGCTGTTAAGCTGTGCAATTTGCACCAGCACTTCCCAGGTCGGACCTTGCCGCGCCAGAAGGGAGTTGTATAACGCCAGAGATTCGCTCGGCTTCACCCGTTCCAGAATCTGTGCAAGCGTGTAAGTGGCCGGAACATTGCGGGGATCAAGCCGGATGATGGTTCTGAATTCCTGAGCAGCTTTTTCAAACTGTCCCGACGTGAGGTAAATCTGAGCCAGCAATTCCCGATACTCTATCTTTGTTGAGTCGAAACGGACTGCCATCAGCGCATTTTCGGTGGCGGGAGCATATCGGCGAAGCTGGGCATAACTTTTCGCCAGGGCAAAAAAGATTGCAGCGTCGTGATCATACCGCAGAGCTTCCTGATAATCAAGGATCGCTTCCGCATACTGTCCCTTGCTTTCCTTGAGCGATCCGTCGATGAACAACTGCATAGCCATCGAACGGTCTTTTTCGCTTGTCAGTTTTCGTTCGGGACGGTTGGTTGTTACTGCCGTGCTCTCATCGCTCGACGAGCAGCCGGCAGAAAGTAAGAGAAGAATAACTGCGCTGCACGCTATCAATCCACGCTTAATCATACAACAATGTTTCCTTTCAATAATAGTGAAAGATAAAAAAACTTGGAAGGAGTTACAATACGATGCTCAATACGGCTTTTCGCCGAAAGCTTGGCATATCTGATGAATTCAGAGGGTTTCGGAAGAAAATATTTCTTATGTTCATCGTATGACGAAAAAAACATTACAATTGTTCATTTTCATCTTCATTGCGTTTCCAGCTGGGCAGCATCTGCGGGAATCGCAATTAGAATCATCCCATCTTTTGATGGGAAATCCCAGTTCAGCAACATTTGATTCAACAGTGTCCGGAAATTTTTTGATGGTGAAGTCTCAATATGCGCTGTCATATGACGCTGCTGCGGGAATTCCGAACTGGGTTGCCTGGCATCTTGACAGCACATGGTTTGGAGAAGTAAAACGAAGCAATAATTTTCGACGCGACAGTACACTTCCGGCGCAATGGTACCGGGTGCACGAAGGAAGTTACCGAAAGAGCGGATACGACCGCGGACACCTCTGTCCTTCAGGTGATAGAACAAATACTCCTGAAAATAATTCCATAACATACCTGATGACCAATATTATTCCGCAGGCGCCGAACAACAATCAGGGACCATGGGCAGCATTGGAACTCTATTGTAGAAATCTTGTCCGGCAGGGAAAAGAATTATATATCTATGCAGGGGGTTCCGGATCGGCCGGCAGCATAGACAGCGGTCGAATACGAATTCCCGAACAAACATGGAAAACAGTGTTGATTCTCGAATCGGGAGACTACGATCTCCAACGGGTGACCCCATCCACTATAGTGTTTGCCGTCATTATGCCGAATTCAAATCAAAAACTAAAGAAACAAGATGACTGGGAAGCTTTCATCGTCAGTATTGATTCCGTTGAAGCAGTGACAGGTTTCAATTTCTATTCTAACATTCCCGAGGTAATTCAGGAGTCAATCGAAAAAATAAGTCATAAGAACTTCCTTCCAAAATAGACAACCCTAAAAATCAGAAATATTTTCCACCCTATTTACAAAAGCAATTTTATTATATATATTTTCCCGATTTATCTAAACCACTTTATTAACCTTAAGAGGTCAGTATGAATGCGCTCCTGCGTTTTTTGTCTGTACCAATCGCCGCTCTTCTTCTTCTCTCCGCTACATCGTGTGAACTTTCACCGACCGATCCAAACACCCCATCCGCCAAGAAATCCACCGAATCAGTGACCGAGATGAAAACCGCAGTCACGGTTTCCGAGGATTTTGAAGCCGGCTCAAAGACATCATATGCCGTTGCCGATGTCACATTAGGTTCCGGTATTTGGACTCTGGACGAGGCGCTGATCGGCACTTCTTCGAGCGATCGGAAAAACGGAGCGAAAAGTGCGCGCGTAAGAAACAGCGGAAAGATTACAATGAAATTCAACCGAACGGATGGCGCAGGAGTAGTGACGGTGAAGCATGCCAAATACGGATCGGATGCAAGCACGACATGGCAGTTATGGTATTCCACCAACAGCGGCAGCAGTTGGACGCAGACTGGGGCGACAATAACAACTTCCGCAACATCATTATCAACCGCCACATTTACCGTCAACGTAGCGGGAACAATCCGTCTTGAAATAAGAAAAACGGATGGATCAACAAATCGTTTGAATGTCGATGATATAGTCATCAACGATTATTCCGGCGGAGGCGGAGGCGGCAGTACTGCCTGGGAATCATTCGAAACAGGATCGAAGACGTCGTACACCGCTGCTGATGTGACACTCTCCTCCGGCGTGTGGAATTTTAGCGACGCACTGCTCGGCACATCATCCAGCGACCGGAAAGCCGGGCTGCAAAGCGCACGCATACGCGGTACCGGAAAGTTAACGATGAAGTTCAATCGTACAACAGGAGCGGGAACGGTCACAGTTCAGCATGCGAAGTACGGCAGCGACGCCAACAGTTCGTGGCAATTATGGTACTCTACCAACAGCGGCACTTCGTGGCTTCAGACAGGTTCGACGATGACGACAAGTTCAACAACTCTTTCAACGGCATCGTTCGTGGTAAATATTGCGGGAACAATTCGCTTTGAGATACGCAAAACAACGGGAAGCACATCCGTCCGCCTGAACTTTGACGAAATTAATATTTCGGATTATTCCGGCGGCGGCGGTGGCGGTGGCGGAGGAGGAGGAACGGATACAACGACTTCAACAAGCGTACACACAACGCTCGGCAATCCAAGCAACGCGGCAAGTGATGTTAATCTGTACATGAATTATCTGATGGAAAAACCTCAGTATGTGCTCTCATATCATCGGGACAAAGGAACTCCGAACTGGGTGGCATGGCATCTGAATTCAACATGGCTCGGCAGCACTCCCCGGCAGGATGATTTCCGGGCTGATAACACCTTGCCGGCTGGCTGGTACCAGGTCGGTTCCACAAGTTACAGCGGCAGCGGTTACGACCGCGGACACATGTGCCCATCGGCAGACAGAACGGCCTCTGTTGCGGATAATTCGTCCACATTTTTGATGACCAACATGATTCCTCAGGCGCCAAATAACAACCAGGGTCCCTGGGCAAACATGGAAAGTTATCTCCGGACCCTTGTCACCAGCGGCAAAGAACTGTACATCTATTCCGGCGGATACGGGTCACAGGGAACAATCAACTCCGGCAATGTCAATGTGCCGACCCGCACCTGGAAAGTAGTTGTTGTGCTGGATGAAGGATCAAATGATCTGAGCCGTGTTACCACCGCCACCCGTGTCATCGCAGTGGATATGTCAAACGATAATGCGCTCATCAGCAGAACGGCGGACTGGAAAACGTTCCGCGTCAGCGTCGATGCCATTGAAGCGGCGACAGGATATGATTTTCTTGGCAAAGTTTCTCCGTCCATTCAGAGCGTCATCGAAAGCGTTGTGGATAATCAGTAACGGCACACAGCAGTTTCAAATTAGAAAGACCCCGCTTTTTGCGGGGTTTTTCTTTTTATGTTTTTCATATCTTTCAGTCATGCGCCTGGCAGTAACTCGCAGAACGTACTGTCAACCGGCATTAGCAAGAAGTTCGAATAAAAATATATGATGAGGAACCATATGATACCATTTTCGATGGAACATTCAATCGCTGTTCTCGAACGGACTCCGTTTGTGGTGGAAATGATGCTTCGCGAATTGCCGGATGATTGGATCACTTCCAACGAAGGGGACTCGACATGGTCGCCGTTTGATATTGTCGGTCATTTAATTCACGGCGAAAAAACCGATTGGATACCAAGAATAAAAATTATCATGAGCGGGGAGAACAACACGCAGTTCACACCGTTTGACAGGTTTGCCCAACTGCAGGAAAACAAAGGGAAAACATTATCAGAACTGTTGATCGAGCTGAAAGTACGAAGGAAAGCCGGGCTGGAAATTCTTCGATCGATGAACATCACGGAAGAAACGCTTCGGCGAACCGGCATCCATCCCGAGTTCGGAACGGTGACGCTTCGCCAGCTGATCTCAACGTGGGTGGCGCACGATCTGAACCACATCGGACAGATTGTGCGTGTAATGGCGAAACAGTACTCTGACGAGGTCGGACCGTGGAAGGATTATCTGAAAATACTGAAATCCTAATCTTTCAATTTCAATTTCAGGATATAGGTCGGCTGCAGTTTCTCCTGCGGGAAAATATTTCCCTGCTTGTCAAAATTCTGCAACTGGCTGTTGGCGATAAAATAAAATTCATCGTTGACAATCGTTCCGGTCGTCGGAATGTTGTACAGCGGATTTTGAGATTCCAGCACCCGCGCTTTCATCACCACATCCATTTTTTTGCTCAAGTCGAACTGCATGATCCGTGACTGAGGACCGGCGCTGTTCTGCACAGCAATCAGACTGTTATCGTAAAAATACAATCCGTCAATGCCGGTCAACGTCGTCTTTTGCTTGGTGTCGAGCATAACGCTTTGCGTATCGGCGATGGAGATGCGGTTGATGCCGGCCCAATGCGCCACAAACAGATATTGCTTGTCCTGCGATGCGGTGATGCCGTTAGGATAAAACATCCAGTCCCAATGATAATACAAGTCGAAGGTTTGGGATTCTTTATCAATGCGGTAAATTGATTCTGTTTCGCTGTCCGTCACAAACACGGATCCGTCCACTATTACAAGATCGTTGAACAGATGATGAAGCGTATCCTGCAGAACATATTTTTTTAGTAGCCGTCGTGATTCCAGATCGTATTGATAGACGGCAGATTTTCCGAAATCGGTGTCGCCCATAATCTTCGGACGCGGTGTGTTCATCACCCCCGCTACCCAGAGATGATTCCGTGCGGCGTCAACCTTCATGCCGAGCGTGCTGTACAATCCGTCCTGCGCCTCCCCGACGAAATCAAAGGATGTTCCGTCCAGATTGATCCCGACGATTTTCCGTTTGTAAACGCTGCTGACATAAAATTTTTGCTGCCGCGGATCGTAGGTAATACCTTCGGTGATAAGATCCTTTTCGCGGAGGGAAAACGCATAATTACTTGCGGTCAGCGTGGAGTTCTTTTTCGATTTTGCAACAAGCTGTCTGAATTTGTTTTGACGCCAAAGCGGGGCAAAGGTCGAATCATTTTCCAGGTCATAATCGAATCCCATCTCGGCGATGTTTTCCAGTAAACCGATTGCTCGAATATGCTTGTTGACCGAAACGCATGCACGGGCGTAATTAATGGTAAATTCAAGGTTAAACGGTGCAAGCGTATAGGCCTGTTCTGCCAGATAGAAATATCCGGCGGTGTCCTTTTCCTGAAGACGCTGGTTGGAAAGATAATACGCTTCAAACGGATTTTGTGCCGAAGCGGTTGCGACGAAGAACATGAAACAACTGAAAACAACTTTCATACGATTACTTCCCGATTTGAGTTACCATAATGCCGTGACGATCATTTGTGCAAGAATGATTTTTGTAATCATGGATGCCGGATAGACCATTGCGTAATGAACGTTGGGTTGATCATTTTTTGCCTGTTGATTCGCGTACGCAAGCGACGCCGGCTGCGTGGATACTGCGCTCATCACCCCCATGACGGCAGACATTGGAAGACGAAGATAAGAATAACCTATTGATAATGTAAAGAAGGAAACTACTGTTGTCAATAATGCCCCCGCTGCTATCACCAGCAGACCTTCCGATTGGAACGTATCGCCGAATCCCTGTCCTGCCTTCACGCCGATGCCGGCAAGAAAAAACACCAAACCGATCTGACGCAGCACCAGATTCGCATTGAAGGGCATGGACCAGGTGACGGAGCCGGTTCGCTGCAGTTTTCCCAGAATCAGCGATACAATTAACGGACCGCCAGCAAATCCCAGGGAGAATGTAGAGCCGTCGGGAAGCGGGATGGGCACCATCCCCGCAAACACACCGATCACGATGCCGAGAGAGATGGAAAGAAAATCAGTTTCCGAAAGTGATTTCATCGAATCGCCGAATAAATTCGTAATCCGCTGAATGTTCTCGTGGCGGGTAACAACCCGGACTCTGTCGCCGAACTGCAGCACCGTATCCGGCGTCGGAACAAAATCGACATCGCCGCGGCGGAGCCTTGTTATGGTAGCGCCGTAATTTTTTTCAAGGTGAAGTTCATTGATCCGTTTTCCCGCAATGGCATCCTCGGAGACGAAAATACGCCTGTATTCAAATCCTGATAAGTCCAATTTGATTTGCTCTGTTGAGAGTTCTCCCAAAATCATCTGCGCCCGCTCCAGGGCATCCGGTGTTCCGACTGCCACTACAAGATCATTTTTCTCGAACACAGTGTCTGGAACAACGATGGTGATTGTTCCTTCCCTTTTTATTCTGCTGAGAACAAACCTCCGTTGTTCGATAAGTTTCAGCACACCTTCGGCAGTTTTTCCGATAACGGCGGGATTGGAAATGCGGAAGGTTTGCGTCATAATGGCGCCGACGCCTGATGCTGAGGTGCGTTCTTCCTCTTCCTTTTTAAAATCGATTTTGTGCCACTTGGTGAATATATAGAACCAAAGGATCACCCCCAGAACACCGAACGGGTATGTCAATCCGTAGGTAATGACCGGCGCATTGATCAATGAATCTTTCAATGCCTGCGGATATTCTGTGGTCAGCGATTTTACCGCTTCAACGGAGGCGGCAAGCGCCGGTGTATTGGTCAGAGCGCCGCAGAAAATTCCGACGGCGTGCGGTGTGTCAAAACCGAAGAGCTGCGTGAACAACGCCGCCAATCCGCCACCGGCGATCAGCACCAGCACCACAAAAAGATTCGATCGGAGACTTCGTCTGTCGAATGAGGAAAAAAAACCGGG
>CAZQSI010000027.1:0-19194 GCA_964596155.1 uncultured Chitinophagaceae bacterium | reverse complement strand
CCACAAAAAGATTCGATCGGAGACTTCGTCTGTCGAATGAGGAAAAAAAACCGGGGCCGGACTGCAGACCGATGGAATAGACGAACAGCACAAGACCGATGATATAGAGCTCCTCGGGCAGCGTCAGCCGTTTATCAAGCGCACCGAAAGCGATGCCGGTGAACAACACTGCTGCAACGCCAAGGCTGAAACCAAACAATTTCACCTGACCGAGTAAAAAACCGATACCGATAACCGAAAAAAGAAGTAAGAGCCGATTCTGGACCAGCAGTTCTAATAGAGAATCCATAGAGAGAGAAATTAATGATTATTCCAAAACAGAAGTACATCAAAGGTAGCAGAAATTTCCCTTAATATCACCCATAATCATGGAACGGCTCCCGGGCGCGGGAATGCTATCGCTTTTCTGCTGCGACCATTAATCCGGTGCCGGTGACATTCCGGGAATGATAATCAATCATCATCAGGATCAGTGTCAGCCAGAGTGTCGCCGCATAATAGAAGGGAAGAACGGTGAAAAAAAGTTTTGATCTGTTCAGCATCAGCATTGGGTATTTAATGCCGAGCCGCCAGGCAATCGTACCAATCGGTCCGTACGAATATCGCGTATAGAGAATCGAAAATCCGGCCTTTGTCAGTTTTTCGGTGATATCCTCAACGGAATATCCGTCGCGCGCATGCTCTTCCACAAAGCTTGTGTCACCCTCTTTGTGAACATCCGATCCGCCGAGATTGGACGGTGTGTGAATCAGCAGCCGTCCCCCCGGTTTCATAGCGGTATAGAAATTTTTAAACACCTGAACATCATCGGCGATATGTTCCATCACATCCACAGAGAGAATGAAATCGAATTTGTCCGTGTGGGTTGGAACGGTCAGATCCTCGACGCCGAATGCTGCGTTCCGGATACCGACGGCAGGGAAAAAGTGTTTACAATCGGCTATATAATCTTCTTTCACATCGATCGCGTGTATGGAAGCGGCGGGAAAATTTTTTGCGATAAAGTATGAATATTGTCCGAACCCGCTTCCCGCATCAAACAGGTGAAACGGCGTGTGCTTTTCAGCAAGGAGTTCACGAAGCGCCCGCTTCACATACCACGTGCGGAGAAACATCAATCCCAGCAGCCAGTAGAAGAATTTTCTGAGGATGGGTGCCTTTTTGGCGACATTGCCGATAACATTTTTTATTGGATCGTAATGCATACATTCATTGGTTAAGTGGTAGTGAAAGCAGTGAGTTCTTCAGGAAGCGGCATCGTCTGCTGCGGTTAATTGCTCGATCGCATCAGCCATGGCATCCCAGGTATATTTTTTCCGTTCTTCGCCTGCACCTGCGGAGAGCCGCTCCTCAAGCCGTTCGTCATAAAACCGTTTGATTGCGTTTGCCAGCGAGACGGGATCATTTGGCGGAACGATCAATCCCGATGTTTCATGAATCACAACCTCCGGAAGTGCGCCGACGTTTGTTGCAATGATCGGCGACGAGAAGAAATACGCCATCTGTGCAATCGCGCTTTGTGTTGCGGAAAGATACGGCTGCACCACAACATCGGCTGCGGAAAAATATCGGTGAACCTGCTCGTTGGGAATATAATCAGAAATCACGGTAACGGCATTCTCAATCCCCGCTTCGGTGATATGTTTCCGATATTTTTCTTCGTCGCCGTAAAATTCTCCGCAGATCAACAGACGGACATTCATCGAGGCGAGCAACATTGTCATTGCGTCGATCAAAATATGCAGTCCTTTATATGGACGGATATATCCGAAAAACAGAATGACCTTCTCATCCGAAATGCCGAGTGAAGTCCGAGCATCCTGCTTTGGGATTCTGTCGTTGAATATTGAAAACATCGGCAGAGCAACACGCCGGTACCGCGCATCCGGAATCAGACGCTGAAGATCATGTTCCACCGCAACCGACTGCGCAATAAAGAAATCGGTAAATCGGGTCAACCAGCGTGTGAACAGCATGTCCCCGGGTCGTTTTTCGTGCGGAATTAAATTATGGAGGATTGTGAGCGTTTTGGTCCTTTTGTTCCGAAGAAGCGCATGCAGAGTTCCCGAACTAGGCGCCAAAAATGGTATCCAGAAGGTCGAAATCACCAGATCTGCGTTTCGGCGGCGAAGACGCAAACCGCTCATGAGCCAATTGAGCGGATTGATAGAATCGATCATAATCGTGCTCGGCACCGGAACACCCGCTTCGCCCGTCTCTTCCTGAGTTTTTCCGGGGAACAGAATCTTCGGATACTGCCGTTTGTAATTGATAATCTCGACCGAATGGCCCCGCTTCACAAGCTGTTGATATAACAGCGCAATAAAATGCGCCATCCCGCCCCGGAGCGGATATGCCGGACCAAAGAGGAGAATCTTCATGTTGGTACTTCCGCTGAATGTGCCATTACTGCTGAATCGAGTAAGAGAATAAAAAAAGATGCCGAACGGCGTTCGGCATGACGGTCAAAGAGTATGATCGTGTTACACTTAATTGATTTCTTCGCGGACCGAATATTGTTTTTCCAATTGCTGATTTTTTGTCATCAATTCGCCGAGAAGCCCCATGGAAACGAATTGCACGCCGACAATAATCATAATCAGCGCAACAATAAACAGCGGCCTGTTGCTCAACGGCTGATCCAAAAAATATTTTTCATAAATCAGCCATCCGCTTGTGATGACGCCGGCTAGGACGGAAAGAATTCCCCATCCGCCGAAGAGATGAAGCGGCCGCGTTACATATCGCGTTGTGAAGACTACCGTCAGCAAATCAAGGAATCCCCGAGAATAGCGCGACATACCGAATTTTGTTTTTCCGTATTTCCGCGGACGGTGGTTCACGACCGTTTCGCCGACACGGAACCCGAGCCAATGCGCCAGCGCAGGAATATACCGGTGCAGTTCGCCGTACACGCTGACGCTTTTTACCACATCGTTGCGGTACCCTTTCAAGCCGCAGTTAAAATCATGGATGTTGATTCCGGTGACTTTTGCGGTGACAAAATTAAAAAATTTTGACGGGACAGTTTTGCCGATCGGATCTTTTCTTTTTTTCTTCCATCCGGAGACAACATCAAGACCGCCGCGCAGTTCCTTAATCAGATTCGGAATTTCGGCAGGATCATCCTGAAGATCGGCATCCATTGTTATGACGAACTCGCCCTGCGCTTTTTGGAAACCGATCATGAGCGCCGCGCTTTTTCCGTAATTGCGCCGAAACCGAATCGCTTTGACGCTGGGGTTCCGCGATCGCAGTTCACGCAGCACTTTGAATGAATTGTCCGTTGATCCGTCGTCGACAAAAATCAGTTCATAATTGCCCCCCACGCGGGAAAGCGACTGTCTCAGCTGCTCGTGAAGGTCGCGAAGAGATTCCTCTTCATTCAGCAGGGGAATAATCACGGACACGGTGATTCGGTATTCGGAAGATTTCTCCTGCGGCGGACGCTGGGGCCGTTGCTGCGATTGCTGCGGCTGCCGTTGGGGTCTCGGCTGCTGCGGCGGACGCTGCTGTTTTGCCTGCTGTTGCCGCGGCTGCTTTTGTTCATCCTGCGGCGGCGGAGAGGATGATGCCGTTACTGCTTCATCACCGAAGATTGAAGGAGGAAGTTCATTCACTTTTTCAAGGGAAGGAAATTCGGATTCCGGTTTGCGCTGCGGCCGCGGATATTTTCCGCGAAAATTTTTTCGTCGAAACGGATTGTCCCGTTTCGGGCTGTTTTGGTTTGATTCCGGCTGCTTTTGCTCCGGATGTTCTTCTGCCATGGCACGAATATTTGGGTCAATGGTAGGGGTTGGATTCCACGTAATTTAAAGGTGTGTGGCAGCACCCTGCTTCCGTCCAACCGCAATAACCCCGACAATTAACAATAAATTAAAAAATATCGATTTAAAGTAGCACAAATCAGAGTGAAATGCAACGAGAGGCGCTCTGAGGAAATGAATACCAATAATCAATACCGGCGTAAAAGACCGTTTCTCCAAGCTTGAAGGAATATTATTGCAGGGATAAGTAAAGAGTTACATTGTTATGCGCGGATCTGATTGATAATCGAATCCAGATATTTTGCCATGCGGTGGAGGAACACAATATAGGCATTCATCCAATCAACAGGTGTGACCGGCTTTTTTCCGATACAGTCATTGAAGATTTTTTGAACGCTCTGAGCAAGCCGGTGTTTTCCCTCTTCCACAACCATTTCGAGATCGGAATGGTAGAAGGAATGGATATGCTGTAAGTCGATCGGAACGCGGGATTCAACTTTCGCTTTCTGAAAGAGGGGGTGCTCCGATTTCTGAACATCACTGGTTTCATAAATCAGAAGATTCCACATATCCATCACTACTTTGAAATCATTTTCATTCTCGCAATCATACTCGGGAAGAACGCTTGCAAACTTTTGTGTTTCAATCGTCGTTTTGTACAGCGGATAGGCGCCGAGATATTGTGCGATCAAATTGATCATGTCGCGCCGGGCAAGCACGCGAAGACAGGAAATCCGGATATCCGACTTTAATTTCCTGTCCGCGGCGGCAATGGTATTGACGGATGACGATTTAGAAAGGGTTGATCCCGAATCTTTTGACTGATCCAATTTTGTTTTATAATCCGGCTCAGCCTTTTCAGCAGCGGTGGAGGTAATCACTTTGTTTCGGATATCATTCGGAAGATCGTCAAACCGGCGGGCGGCGCTGAAGACCGCTGCTTCATTTTCCCGAACCGTAAGTATTTTTTCGATCAGCGTTTCAATAAAGCGACCTTTGTATTTGGACCGGATATGATCCAGATCGCCGATAACGTACAGGTCGTCCGTTACCGTTGAAAATAATGTATTGAACGTGTCGGCAATATGAACAAGACCCATTTTCCTGTCGTCAAGTCCGCGCAGGGAAAAATCGATTCCAGCAACCGTGAGATCGAAAATGACCGCACGTTTGGAACAAAGCCGGATGGATCCGAGAGGGGCAATCTCTACATCGCCGAGCTGGTGCGCCTTGAGCGATTCTCTCAGAAACATGGTCTGACCGCTGACGGGTGCGACAACAAGAATGTCTTCCACCGATGTTGTGCCGTTCAGAAGAGCATGTTTAATGCATTCGGTGACCCGCTTCGCGTTCACTTTGTTGAACGGTAGAATTTTCTTTTTTCCGATATACTGGGGCGACACCACCCGCTGGTCTGCGGTGTCCAGAAAGAATATGCGTCCTTTCAGTCCCTGCGTCAAAGGCGTATCTTCCAGCGCCGACAACAGCGAAGCTTCAAAGATATTCGTGGAGACTTCGGGAAGAACAAGTTCGCTCACCACCTGGTAGGGAAGCAGGTTGATCATAAACCGGTAATATTCGCTGTCTTCGCTTTGATAATAGACGAAATAATTTTTTTGCAGCCATGTCCGCGCGCCGAGAAACTGCGATGCAGACTGCGGGGGTTGTTCGGTGACGTCCGCAAGCATGAAGCAACGTTCTTTTGCGTATGATGCCAGAAGGAAAAATTGAGAGAGATTCAGCACATGGGCATCATCGATACAGACGATATCGAACGATGACAACACCTCAAGAGGAAGCGCGGCGATATTATTCACCGACGTAGCCAGGCAGCGCCGCGCACGAATATCCTCAGTCAATTGTTTCTGGTCTGCGGCAGGGAAGGTGGTCGATGCAAATTTTTCAAATTGCTTTTTTTCCTTCAGAGCAACCGGAAGCAGCGATTCCATTTTATGTAATTCTTTGGTGATGACCGTATGCTGCTGCTGCAGGCGCTCCAGTAATGCGTTTTTATCGCGGACGGCGTTCTGAGCTTCTTCCTGTCCCTTTTTTCCCATCCGCATCCGGTCAATCAGGGATGCGTTCTGCACATTGTTCAGTTCATCTTTTGCAGTTTTCAGTTCGTCGGACGCCTCATTGATCTGCTTCAGTTTTTGGCTAAGTTTCTCCTGAAGTTCGTGGATCCGCGCATATTCCGGTTCCGCATTGATAATGGCAAAAAGTTTTTCGAGCCCGGTCCTCGTTTCGTCGTTCAGCGGAAGGCGCGGGGGATAAAAATTTTGCGGCAGCTGGTCGCGCATCATCAATCCTTCGCTCAGCACGACAATCGACTCCTCAATCGCGGAAGGATTCACTTCATCTATTTCGCGAAGACAGCCGTTCAGACTTCCCGTAGAACCGCCGACGTACAGCACACGCTTTCCCTCGCGAATTCCGTTAAGTACGAGCGATGCAGCGACGCCGGTTTTTCCCCGTTTCCGCTCGCCGATCACAAACGAGATCTTTCTCGAAAGAGATTGTTTGATTGCCTGTTGTTGGGAAGGGGCGAGCGCCGAAGAAAATATCGGTTCTTTGGCGGGACGCAATTCATTGTCCGGGAATGTTCGGTTGAAAAGATTGTTAACAATCGTGCCGGGAGTAAACGAAGCCCAAAGAGTGTTAAGTTGTTCTGTACTTTCAGCGGGATTCCATTTGCATTCGAGTTCCGGTACGATGTCGCCGGCGTTGCACGGAAAGATAAGATAGAGAAATTGGCTTTGCACGTCTGCCACCGTCGCCACAAAGGAAAAACGAACGGCCGTCCCGAACGAGCATCGGAACGTTGTGGAGGGGGCAATGGAATAATTTTCAGGAATTTCGAACCGGTACACCGCTGCATCGCCATGAAGCGCAACTCTCCGGCCGTTGCTGAGAATGGATGAGTTGGGTGTCTGCGTCAGCGCCGTAATTTCTTCGGCAAGCGCCTCCTTGATTCCCTGAATATATTGGTCAACGTTTGATTCCATAGATTGACAGTGCGGATAATTATTTCCGTACATCGTAGAGTAACAAAATAGAGATGAAAAGTCAACGAGAGCGGATTTAGAATGCTGTAACATGTATGCTCTTTAAAACAAAACACCCCGCACTGAGCGGGGTGTTCTGTTCAAAAAGCAGATCCGAAACGATTAGATCGTACGAACGTTTGCAGCTTGAAGTCCTTTCGGACCCTGTTCAACGTCGAATTCGACTTTGTCGCCTTCGTTCAGGTTTTTGTATCCATCACCGACAATAGCTTTGAAGTGTACGAATACATCTTCTCCGTTTGTGCGTGAGATAAATCCGAAACCTTTTGTTCCGTTGAACCATTTGACTGTTCCTTTTTCCATGGAACACATCCTTTCATTAATGTTGTCCGGCAATGACCTCCGGACTGGCGTACCCCGAGAATACCGACTTACTTACGTTCTCGCTTTAAATTGCAAAAGCGGCTTCTCGATGATGGTGTGTTCTGAGAAAAAGAGAAATAACGATCCATCAAACTGTAAAACAAGCGGCTCATACAACGCTACTGAGCAGAAGACTCTCGAAAGAGTTATTACGGTGTACTGTTAATTGACGTCAATAAGATACATCATGGATTTCACTTTTCCAACACAATTCAACAATTATTTTGACGGTTTAGAAATGTTTGAAATTCCGGCAAAAAAAGATACATTCTAAAAGAATATTTCCCTCTCGCTCACAAACTTCTGACGAAATAATGGACAATCGACGCAGCGCAACAATCACCCAGGGAACCAACAGAACGCCGAACCGAGCGATGCTCCGCGCTGTCGGTTTCGGCGATGATGATTTCTCGAAACCGATTATCGGTATAGCAAACGGATTTTCCACCATCACGCCGTGCAACATGGGGCTGAATATCCTTACCGCCGAAGCGGAGCGAGGAGTGAAAGAACAGGGCGGTATGCCTCAGCTGTTCGGTACGATCACGGCGAGCGACGGTATTGCCATGGGCACCGAAGGAATGAAATATTCTCTGGTCTCGCGGGAAGTGATTGCGGACTCGATTGAAACGGCGTGTAATGCGCAATGTATGGACGGCGTTATTGCCGTCGGCGGATGCGATAAAAATATGCCTGGCGGAATGATTGCGATGGCACGGATGAACATTCCTGCTGTCTATATTTACGGCGGAACAATTAAGCCGGGACATCATCCGAACGATGGCCGCGATTTGAACATCGTCAGCGCATTCGAAGCAGTCGGTCAGTTCAGTGCGGGAAAAATTTCCGAAAAAGAATTGAAGGATGTTGAATGCTTTTCCTGTCCCGGCGCCGGATCGTGCGGCGGCATGTACACGGCAAACACAATGTCCTCCGCCTTCGAAGCGATGGGAATGAGTCTCATGTATTCTTCCACGATGGCAGCTGAGGACAAGGAAAAAGAGGAGAGCGCCCGCGAATCTGGCAAGGTGTTGATGAATGCCGTGAAGAAAAATATCCGGCCGCTGGATGTGATAACCAGAAAGTCCATCGAGAATGCAATCATGGTCATTAACGCCGTTGGCGGCTCGACAAACGCAGTGCTTCATTTTCTGGCAATAGCACATGCCGCCAATGTACCGCTGACCATCGATGATTTTGAAACGCTCCGCCGACGCGTTCCCGTTCTGTGCGATCTGAAACCGAGCGGAAAATATCTGACCGTTGATTTTCACAAAGCCGGCGGCGTCCCTCAGGTGATGAAAATGCTTTTGGCGAACGGATTGCTGCACGGCGACTGTCTGACCGTTACCGGACAGACCATCGAAGAATTGCTGAAGGATATTCCCGCCGTTCCATCTCCGGACCAAAAAGTGATTGCGCGGTTTGATACGCCGCTCTATAAAGAAGGTCATTTAATAATCTTAAAAGGAAATCTGGCAGCCGAAGGCGCGGTGGCAAAAGTGACCGGAGTTAAGCATCCGGTGATTACCGGTCCGGCACGGGTGTTCGATTCCGAGGAATCGGCAATGGCGGCTATTACAGGAAACAACATTTCTGCCGGCGACATACTCGTTATTCGCTACGAAGGTCCGAAAGGTGGACCGGGAATGAGAGAAATGCTTGCTCCCACTTCCGCCATCATCGGGGCAGGATTGGGCGACAAAGTCGGACTGATAACCGACGGACGTTTTTCCGGCGGCACCTATGGACTGGTTGTCGGTCACGTTGCTCCCGAAGCTGCCGTCGGCGGAACGATTGCTCTGGTAATGGAAGGAGATTCCATCACGATCGATGCACGAAATAATTTGCTCCAGCTGAATGTGGACAACGAAGAAATCGAACGGCGGCGAACGGCGTGGAAACCGAAACCGGCTCAATATCAACGGGGTGTCATGGCTAAATATGCAAAACTCGTTTCAACAAGTTCCCTCGGCGCAGTGACTGATTGACTTGAGTTTTTCTTACATCAGGAGGGAGAGAGTTGTATTATTGTTGTGAGATGCGTATGTTTGTAGAAGCATTCTTACCGTAAGGATGCTTTTTTTGTAAATGAAAGCAGTTTCGAGAGGTGCATGGCTCAATTTTTACTCCTTACATTATTACAATTGTCGGCATTTCCGTTTTTTTCGGAAAAATCGGAAATCTCTCTCCCCAGTGAAAACA
The DNA here is from genome assembly GCA_964596155.1 of uncultured Chitinophagaceae bacterium. GTDB lineage: Bacteria > Bacteroidota > Ignavibacteria > UBA10030 > UBA8401 > UBA8401. The sequence continues at coordinate 9,794 of CAZQSI010000027.1, read as the reverse complement.
CACATACAATAGAACCGCGTTCAGTAGTCATTGCTACCCGGTTCGATTCCCTTTTCAACGCCGTTGCTGAAAACAAAGGATTTAATGGCAATGTTCTGGTGGGAATTCATGGATCTGCAATCTATAAACATTCTTTCGGCTATTCCGACCTCAAAACAAAAGAACCGCTAAATATAAAATCAGTCTTTCAAATTGCCTCGGTGACGAAACAGTTTACCGCCGTGGCTGTAATGATGCTTCAGGAACAGGGAAAGCTTAATTATTCCGACACAATTCAAAAGTTCATTCCGGACTTTCCTTATAAGAACATCACCATCAAACAGCTCTTGTCCCACCGATCCGGACTTCCCAATTATATGTACTTTGCGGGAAAATACTGGAAAAAGAAAAGGGAATATCTCACCAATGAGCAGGTTCTTGATCTAATGATCAGATACCGTCCGGGAATTGAATTTTTGCCGGACCGGAGATATAAATACAGCAATACCGGATATGCCATGCTGGCGCTGCTGGTTGAGCGTATCTCAGGGCTGCCGTTTGATGAATTCATGGAGCAGAATATTTTCCAGCAGCTGGAAATGTACGACACATTCGTGTACAATCCCCGAAACCGTAAAACCATCGAATACGAAACAAAGGGATATAATAAAAACAGGCGAAAAGCGCATGTGGATTTTCTGGACGGCGTATCGGGTGATAAAGGTATTTTTTCCACCGTCGAAGATATGTTTCGGTGGGACAAAGCGCTCTATTCGGAAAAACTTGTCAAGCAATCAACGCTGGACGAAGCCTTTACGCCGGTCAGTTATGATTACAAGCGGGACAACAATTACGGATTTGGATTTCGGATAGATACGCTGGCGGACGGAAGCAAAATCGTCTATCACGGCGGATGGTGGAGAGGGTATAACTCGCTCTTTGTCCGCCGTTTGTCAGATCAAACGACGATCATTATTCTATGCAACAAAGTAAACTGGAGTTTCGGCGAAATACATGATCTGATGCAGATCGTAGATTCGGCGGACATGTAACATCTGCCGTTATTCTTTTTTCTTCGGATTCCGTAAAATCTTTGCAAAGAAGTAGGTCAGCATCGTAATCACTACCGTCCAGACGGACACCATTGTAATAAGCGCTGAAGTTTCCATTCAGAGTATTCCTTTCATTTTCAGCAGCACCAACGTTCCAGCACCGCCGATCGAACCGGAATGACAAAACATATGCATTCCGTGTATATAGATAAACTAACAAGTTTTCAAACTTCTGCAACCGATTTCCGGAAATTACCTTTTCGTTTCTTGACTTTGTAAACGGAAATGCGGAAATTCTCGCAGTTTATCTCCCACAACGTCTCATACATTATATAGGAGTTAGTTCAATGACGGATGAAGCCACCGTGTCCAAAGGAGGGTTGGAATGGAAATGGATCGTAATCGGTATTATTGCCGGCACCGCACTCTGCTTGACGTTACATTTGATGATTGCACAGACATTTCATATTCCGCTGATACCGACATTTATGTCCCTGCTCGGTTTTGTCATCATGGGAATCATTATCGGCTATAAATCGGAAGGTTTTACGCTGAAAGAACCTGCAATCGGCGGTGCTCTCACGCTGTTTGTTGTAGCAAACATTTTGACATTTGTGTTCGACTACGAATTTACCATGACGGAAACAATTGCTGCACCGATTCTCGGTCTTTTGCTCGGATTAATCGGCGGATGGGTGGGTGAGCAAATGCAGATCACCCCGGAAGAATTGGTGAAAGAACTGGAAGAAAATAAAAAAGGAGGATTGCAATGGGGCTGGATTCTGGCAGGAACGGTGATTGCGTTCATCTTTAATGCATTCTTCGTTATTGGAGGTTTTGCGCTCTTGAAATTCGGTGTTGCCGGAATTATTTTATCGCTTGGCGCCAGCTTCCTGCTGGCAGGGATGATAGTCGGTTACTTCTCGCCCGGTGTCACGATCATGGAAGCTGGAATCGCTGGAGGACTCAGCGTGGTACTGAATGCGATGTTTCTCTACTCCACTTCAATGCTGATGATGGACGAATCGGTGTATGTGCTCGAAGGTCTCGCGATCGGTTTTGTGCTGTCGCTGATCGGCGGATGGCTTGGCGAAAAACTTCAGGCCTTTATGGAAGATGATCGGGAGCACGAAAAAGAATAACATCTGAAGCACCGGACCATGTGTATGATCCTCAGAGAAACCTTCTGAGGATTTTTTTTGCACCATCTGTCTTGTAAGGAGTAAAAATGTTTATCGGTCATTTTGCCGTAGCCCTGGCAGCAAAGAAAGCTGTCCCAAACGTATCGCTTCCCATTCTCGTTGCCGCATCACAAATTGTTGATTTAATCTGGCCCGTACTGCTCCTCGTCGGAGTGGAGCATGTTAGAATAGATGCGGGCAACACGGTTGTGACACCGCTTGATTTTTATGATTATCCGATCACTCACAGTTTGTTCGGAGCTGTCATGTGGTCGCTCCTCTTTGCGGCTGCAGTTTATCGTTGGAAAAAGGTGCCGAAGGAAGCGATCGTTGTCGGCTTAGTGGTGTTCAGCCATTGGTTGTTGGATTTGGCGACACATCGTCCCGATTTGCCGTTGATGGGAAATGATTCCGTGAAGTTTGGATTTGGATTATGGAATTCTCTCTGGGGTACCATGATAGTCGAATTTGGACTGTTCGCCCTCGGTGTGTATGTATACGCTTCCGTCACTGAAGCCAAAAACAAAAAAGGAATTTTCTCACTGTACGCGCTTGCCGTCTTTCTGGTGTTGATCCATCTCGGCAATCTCTTTGGACCGCCGCCTCCGGATGTGCAAATGATCGCGGTCGCCGGAAATGCGATGTGGCTTATTGTTCTTTGGGCTTGGTGGATTGAGAAACATCGGTTAATAAAGAGCGCATAGAAGGCGTTTCGATTTAGTACGCCTGCTCGACACAATTTGTGATGATTTTCAGCAGAGGGATTTGTACCTTCACATCATCATCAACAATATCGTGGAGGTTTGCGATGCCGCTTTTTTTAGTAATGTCACCTCATACAAAAGAGGATTGCAATAAGGTTGTGAAGTTGACGCTTGCTATCGGATATCTCACGCATTTTTATTGGGGGTGCAAAAGCGGAGACCATTGCGGATATGCGATGATCGAAGCGGAGAATGAAAAGGAAGCATTGCTCTCAGTTCCGACCGTCATCCGCAATAAAGGAAAAGCCATCGGTATCGTTCAGTTCGACCCGAAAGATGTTGAACGGTGGTAACCGGCTCTTTCGATTCAACCAATCGAAGCACGGCGGCAGCGCCGGAATATCGTGAATTCCGGAAAGGACACAAACGATGAAGCGCGACAAACGCATTGATGCATATATAACACGCTCCCTTCCCTTCGCCCGGCCGGTGCTGAAAAAAATCAGAGCGCTCGTTCACCGTGTTTGTCCCTCTGTTGAAGAGACGATCAAATGGAATTTTCCTCATTTCCTCTACCGCGGAAAAACATTAATCTACATGGCGTCATTTAAGGAGCATTGTGCGCTTGGCTTTTGGAATGCATCCCGCATGACCGGGTTGAAGTCGAAGCGTGGGACGGCGTCTACATCCGCCATGGGAAATTTCGGAAGAATTACACAAATGACCGATCTGCCGTCGGATGCACAATTGACGGCATACATCCGCGAAGCGGTTCGTTTGGCAGAGTCAGGTGTTACGCCAAAATACAGTGTGCCGTCGAAAAATAAAAAAATAAATGTTCCTTCATATTTCCTGCGGAAACTAAAGGAGAACAACAGAGCAGACCGCACATTTTTATCCTTCAGCTATTCAAACAAGAAAGAGTATGTCGAATGGATCACCGATGCGAAAACTGAGGCGACGAAACTGCGCCGCATGGAAAAGGCAATAACGTGGCTTGCGGAGGGAAAAGTCCGTAATTGGAAATATATGAAGAAACACTCCGCCCGGTGACATCGATATTTCATTGACAATCTGCGGCTCAAATATTACATTTTATTAGGCACAGGGCCGCACACACCATTCGTTATTAGTAAGATTCTCTTCTCTCTCACTCTCACTCTTCATTCTCATTGTTCGGTCCTGATGTATCGGTTGTCCCTGGAGATTCTGCGCAGCGAAAGGAGGGCAGCAGCATGAAAACGACAGCACCGTTCCGAAAAAAAAGTTCATCCAACGACCATCGCTGGGGCATCATTCTTGCCGGAGGCGACGGAACACGGCTTCAGCAATATGTTAAAACCAAATTCGGCGAAATCCGTCCAAAACAATATTGTGCGCTGATCGGCAGCCGTTCGCTGCTGCGTCATACCATCGACCGCGTCGCACCGCTTTTTTCGGATCACCATCTTTTAACAACGATTAACGCGGGACATACCGGCTGGGCGCATGAAGATTTGAAGGACCGATCGTTGGATACCGTTGTCATTCAGCCCTATAACCGTGAAACGGGACCGGGCATCCTCCTGCCGCTGATTCATGTCCATCACGCAGATCCGGAAGCCATTGTTGCGCTTTTTCCAGCCGATCATCTGATTGTAGAAGAAGAGCGGTACCGCTCGTACATTCTGAAAGCGATGAATGTCGTCGCGGAACATCCCGGACTCATCATTGCGCTGGGTGTATCGCCGAAAAGACTCCGAAGCGGTTACGGCTGGATTGAAAAAGGAGAAAGAATGATGAACGGTCTCTCTTTTGTCCGCAAATTTTGGGAAAAACCGGACGAGGATACCGCACGGCGCTTGTACGAACAGGGATGTCTGGTGAATACGATGATATTGATCGGTTCGTCGCAGCAATTGATGAACCTTCTTGAGGAGCATATGAACGAAGTCTTTGCACCGTCACGAAAAATTGAAAATTCCATCGGAACGATGCTGGAATCAATCGTAACCGAAGAAGTTTTTAAAAGAATTCCCTCCGTTAATTTTTCGAGGCGGATCATGGAGCGAACGCCGGAAAACCTCTGCGTTCTTGAAATGAACGATGTATATTGGAATGACTGGGGCGATGAAGAGCGAATTCTCGATGACATAGAATATCTTGCGAGCAAATCTGACGACGATCCCAAAGAACGGGCCTCCCTCTACGACGGCATGATCATTTAAATTTCTTGTTGGCATCTCTCGCTTTGATTCTCTAACTTTACAGCGCTGACGTATTTACTCACGAATCTTGTCATGTAAAGGATTGACGAATGCCGACAATGGATGAACGCAGGATGATGATTCAAAAAATAAAATCACTTCCTGGAATTCTCGACGCAACCGTAGAAGGATTGAACGACAAACAATTGGATACACCTTATCGCGAAGGAGGATGGACCGTTCGACAGGTTGTTCACCACCTGTGTGATTCGCACATGAATGCCTTTCTTCGCTTCAAATGGATGATCAATGAAGATCATCCCAAAATAAAGACGTACGACCAGGATCGGTGGGCCGCTTCCCCCGAGTACTCTCTTCCGGTGCTGGAAGCACTCCACCTGCTTCGCGGTCTTCATGAACGCTGGGTGTCGCTGCTTGATTCGCTGGACGAACAAACCTGGAGCAGAACGGGCGACCACCCGGAAAATGGAACGGTGACACTCGATGCAATGCTGAAATTGTACGCAAACCACGGCGAAAAGCACTGCGGTCAGATTATGGGACTCAGGGAACGAATGGATTGGTAATCGCATCCTATGGTTGATCAGCGTTTGGACCTTCAACAGATTGCTTCAGATGAAGTAACGCCCGACGGCGAGCATGTTGTTTGGTGCGGACGGCCCGATCCTCTCCGCTTGGCTGCAACGACAATTCCGTCGGTGATTTTTGGCGTTCCCTGGACGGCATTTTCGGTATTCTGGATTTATGCTGCTTCGGGTTTCACATTTCCGCCCGACATCAGCGAAGGAGGATTTTCGCTGTTTCCACTGTTCGGCGTACCGTTCGTGCTCATCGGACTTGGCATGCTGCTCTCACCGCTCTATAAATTCTACCAGGCAGGAAAAACACTTTACATTATCACTGACAAAAGTGCCCGGATCGTGATCGATGGAAACTCAAAATCTGTGAGGACATTCTCCGGTTCGGATCTCAAGTCATTGCGTCGAACGGAAAAAAGTGACGGAAGCGGCGACCTGCTGTTTTCGAAGGATATTTCGGTTTTTTCCAAAGGTAGGCGCACATCATCCGTCGGTTTTTTCGGAATTCCGAATGTCCGATTTGCCGAACAATCGCTTCTCAAACTCAGGGAATCATCCCGGCGGTAAGACAATCATGAAAGTTCTTTTAATTCCGTTTGTGCTCATCTCTATGCTGAATGGCTGTTTCTCCGGCAGCGTGTCCGAGCCGGAAGGGAAGCGGATCATCTTTTTCGGTGATTCAATCACGGAATTGGGAGTCCAACAGGGTGGATACGTTTCAATACTCCGGGATTCGTTGAATGCGATGGGCTATTCGTACGAGATAATCGGTGCCGGAGTAAGCGGAAACAAAATCACCGACCTTCTTACCCGGGCGGACAAGGATGTTCTTTCCCGAAAACCGTTTCTTGTTGTCGTCTATATCGGAATTAATGACGTCTGGCACCATGAATTCACGCAGCGAGGGCATTCGGGCACTCCCAAAGAGATGTTTGATCGGGGACTGCGGGAACTGATCGCACGAATCCAATCCGCCGGATCAAAAATAATTCTTTGCACTCCGAGCGTGATCGGTGAAAAGGCGGACGGATCAAATAAGTATGATTCGATGCTGGATGAGTACAGCGGCATTGCGCGTGCGGCAGCAAAAGATCTTAATGTTCCGTTGTGCGATTTACGGAAAGTGTTTCTCGATCAGCTCATCCAAAATAATCCCGGGAATAAAGAAAAGGATATCTTTACCTATGACGGTGTCCACCTGAACGACCGGGGAAATCATCTTGTTGCTATGACATTGTTGAGGACATTTGACGGATTGGGATTGTTTTTTCCGATGAGATAGCGGTCTCAACGAGATCGACTCTATCCTAATGCTCACTTGTTTGTTCGTTCACATTCCGGCTCAATGCCGGGCGGTTAATTCTTCCTTCCGAATCACCTTCATTGCCTTTTCTTCATATTTTTGAGATATTATCGAACTAATGTGCTCAACCGGATGTTATTATTCGACATAAAAATAAATATAGATTCCATTATCCTTTATTATGACTGATACCAAAGATACCGACCTCTCGTTTCTAAAGATAGATAGAAGTGCAACACCAGAAAATGAAAACGGCAATAAAACAAAATTCGTTCTCGTGGCAGCTGCAGCATGTATCGTAATCGCGGCGGTGCTGTTCTTTAGTTTTGCTACCGGCTCTTCTGAAGCAACGGTTGAGTTGGGAACGGTCATGCTGACCACGCCGGGCCAGGAGAATGCTGTTCTCACTGCCAGCGGTTACATTGTGGCACAAAGAAAAGCCGCCGTTGCCTCTAAAGGTACCGGACGGCTGGAATATCTTGGAGTGATAGAAGGAGACCGGGTGAAAAGCGGACAGGTGATCGGCAGGCTGGAAAACAGCGATGTTGAGGCAATGCTCGGTCAAATGAAAGCAAATGTGAATCTTGCAAAAGCCGGGTTGGAAAGCGTGAAAGCAGAATTTGAAGATGCTTCCGCAAATTACGAACGGCAGCAGACATTGTTTAAACAGGGATCAATTTCAAAAGCGGAATTCGACGGAGCAAATGCCCGGTACAAGCGGGCCGTTGCAGCAGTCACATCCGCCGAAGCGTCAATAAAATTTGCAGAGGCAAATGTTCGTGCGGCCGAAGTGCAATTGGAATACACATTAATCCGTGCGCCGTTTAACGGAGTTGTGCTGACAAAAAATGCCAACGTCGGCGAAGTGATTTCCCCGTTTGGTGCCGCAGCCGGATCGCGCGGAGCCATCGTCACCGTTGCGGATATGACCTCGCTGGAAGTGGAGGCGGATGTGTCCGAAGCAAACATAGAAAAAATTGAAGAAGGGATGCCGTGTGAAATCACTCTTGATGCGTATCCCGATCAGCGGTACTCCGGATTCGTTAATAAGATCGTCCCGACGGCGGACAGAGCCAAAGCAACCGTGCTCACCAAGGTGCGCTTTAAATCGTTGGATGACCGGGTTCTTCCGGAGATGCGCGCAAAAGTAAACTTTCTGAGCGAATCGCAGCCGTCGGTATCATCAAAACCGAAATTATCCGTTCCTGCATCCGCTGTTGTAACCAGGAATGGACAAAAAGTCGTGTTCACGGTAAAAGAAGGAATAGCATCGGAATCGGTTGTTTCACTCGGAACCGTGATGGGAAACAGAATTGAAGTTGTGCAGGGCGTATCGCAGGGAGAGAAAGTGATTCTTCGTCCGCAACCCTCGCTTTCAACGGGAACAAAAGTCAGCACTGAATAGTATCGTTTCAGCGGAGAGTTGTTTTTCTTTCGGAGACCGCGTACATTCGTCGGAGTATTTCCCTTTTTCATTATTAATTATGGATCAGCAGATATGGCAACGCTTGTTGAAATAAAGAACGTCACGAAGGTGTATAAAAGAGAAATGCTGGAAATTCCGGTATTGCAAAATATTTCGTTAAGCGTTCCGGAGGGAGAATTTCTTGCGTTGATGGGACCGTCAGGTTCCGGCAAGACAACATTATTGAATCTGATTTCAGGGATTGATCAGCCCACGGCCGGTTCCATCATTGTTGCAGGAACGGATATTTCCAAACTGAGCGAATCGGCTCTGGCAAAATGGAGGGCGAATCACATCGGATTTGTGTTCCAATTTTACAATCTGCTTCCCGTTCTGACGGCGTATGAAAATGTTGAACTCCCGCTTCTGTTGACCAATCTTTCCAAAAAGGAGAAAAAGGAACGCGTGGAGATGGTGCTGAAAGTTGTCGGTCTTGCGGACAGGATGGACCATTATCCGAAACAGCTTTCCGGCGGACAGCAGCAGCGGGTTGCGATTGCACGCGCGGTAGTATCCGATCCGACGCTGATCATCGGCGACGAACCGACGGGTGATCTCGACAGAAAATCTGCGGAAGAAATTCTGATGCTGCTCAGTCGTCTGAACAGCGAATTTAAAAAGACCATCATTATGGTCACGCATGATCCGCATGCGGCGGAAAGCGCCCACAAGATTCAGCACCTCGATAAGGGTGAATTGACGGCGAACTAATCCAAGGCAGCGTATGAAAGTATTGAAACTGATTTATAAAAATCTTCTGAGGCATAAGCTTCGCAGTCTTCTGACAATTCTCGGAATTTCCATCGCCGTACTGGCGTTCGGTCTTCTTCGAACAGTCGTGACCGCATGGTCATACGGCGTCGATGCATCCTCCGCCGACCGGCTGATCACACGGCATGCGGTGGCTTTCATTTTCCCGCTGCCGTACTCGTACAAAGCCGACATTCAAAATATTCCGGGTGTCAAAACGGTGTCGTACGCATCCTGGTTTCAGGGAACGTATAAGGACCAGAGTTTCGAGAATTTTTTTCCGAGACTTGCGGTCGACCCCGAAACGATTTTTGACGCCTATCCGGAATTTATCGTGCCTCCGGATCAGATGGAAACATTTAAGAAACAGCGCAACGGCTGCATCGTCGGAAAAAAACTTGCAGAGCAGCATGGATTTAAGATCGGTGATATCATTCCCGTAACTGGCGATATTTATCCGGGATCGTGGGAATTTACCGTCGTAGGGATGTATTCGGGAAAAGTCAAAACGGCGGATGAAACCCAGATGTTTTTCAGCTGGGAATATCTGAATGAACGAAACCGCCAGGCCGGTT
>CAZQSI010000026.1:20465-36055 GCA_964596155.1 uncultured Chitinophagaceae bacterium | reverse complement strand
TGTGGACAGAGCCGGGATTGAACCGGCGACACACGGCTTTTCAGGCCGTTGCTCTACCAACTGAGCTACCTGTCCAACTGCAAATCGTAAAGACGATAATTGCAATAACTGTCACACAATATAGAAAATATTTGGAATTTTCCCAAATAGAAATTTTAACGAATCGGACGTCTTAAATAAACAACGGCGCCATTACCAGCGTGATCGTTGAGAGCAGTTTAATTAACACATGCAGGGAAGGCCCAGCTGTATCTTTGAACGGATCACCGACCGTATCGCCGACGACGGTTGCTTTGTGCCATTCGGTCCCTTTTTTGCTTTCAACTTCAACGAATTTTTTTGCATTATCCCATGCGCCTCCGCCGTTATTAAGAAACAGTGCCAGCAGAATCCCCGTTATGGTTCCAACCATTAAAAAGCCGCCGACAACTTCTGCACCGCTCGCACCATGCGCCGGACTTCCCGTGGCCTGATAGAGCCATTTAAACACAATACCGACAATAATCGGCATGGCGACGACCAATACACCCGGCAGTATCATTTCCTTCAGTGCCGCTTTTGTGACGATATCAACGCATTGTCCATAATCTGGTTTTGATGTTCCGAGCATAATGCCGGGATTATTCTTGAATTGATCACGAACATTGTTGATCACCGCATACGCAGCTCGGCCCACAGCTTTAATTGCCAGCGATGAAAAAAGGAACACAAGCATTGCGCCCAATATTGCGCCGACAAAGACAGCCGGTTTGGATAAGTCGATATGCTCGAGAGGAAATCCATAATTTCGAACCTCATCGAAATAGGCAGAGAAAAGCAAAAATGCGGCAAGAGCAGCAGAACCGACCGCATAACCTTTTGTCAGAGCTTTGGTGGTATTTCCGACTGAATCGAGCCTGTCGGTTTTTCGTCGGATTTCTTCCGGCTGCTGAGACATTTCAACGATTCCGCCCGCATTATCCGTTATCGGTCCGAATGTATCCATTGCAAGAATGTATGCTGCAGTTCCGAGCATACCCATGGTTGCCACGGCGGTTCCGAACAATCCTGCATTCTGCAATCCTGATGTTTCGCCGAGAAAATACGAGGAGATCAGTGCCGCTGAAATAACAAGCACCGGATATCCTGTTGATTCCATTCCGACTGCAATGCCTGCGATGATGTTTGTGGCCGGACCCGTTTTCGATGCCTCAGCGATGGATTGAACGGGACGGTATTTGTATTCCGTGTAATATTGAGTAAGAAACACAAATGCGAGTGCCGTCAGCACACCGATGACGCCGGCGATAAAGAAATTGAAATAATATGCATCGCCGAGAAGCCATTTTGATGCTACAAAGAATCCTGCAATTGCCAACACTGACGTAACATAGTATCCTCTGTTCAGCGCTTTCATTGGATCTTCGACATCATCGGTCTTGACAATCATAATGCCGACGATGGATGCCAGAATTCCGAACGCCCGGGCAACAAGCGGAAACAAAAGTACGCCCAGCAGCGTTAATCCGGCTCCTTCAAACGTTGCAGCATTGGCTCTGTATAATCCTGCAGCAAGAATCATCGCTCCGATATTTTCAGCAGCAGTTGATTCGAATAAATCCGCGCCTCTGCCGGCACAATCACCGACATTATCACCGACGAGATCAGCGATGACAGCGGGATTCCGCGGATCATCTTCCGGGATGCCTGCCTCAACTTTTCCGACGAGATCAGCACCGACATCGGCAGCCTTCGTATATATTCCGCCACCAAGCTGGGCAAAGAGTGCCACAAACGAAGCGCCGAATCCATATCCGACAATCAACAAAGGAATTTTTGAAACGTCGGAAACAACTCCTGAAGCATCGACGATAGCAAAGAGTCCTGCTACACCGAGAAGGCTCATCGCAACGACAAAGAATCCGGAGACCGCACCGCCGCGCAGAGCTGTTTGTAGCGCGCCGTTCATTCCGACGGTTGCAGCAGCAGCCGTCCTGATGTTTGTCCGGATCGATGTCCACATTCCCATATATCCCGCTGCGACGGAACAGGCAGCGCCAAGGACAAAGGAGAGTGTCGTCCAGAGTGCAAGCATTTCGGCTGACGCAGGATCATGTTCATTGTGTGCTCTGACAAACGCATAGAGAATATAAATGATTGCAGCAAGAGCAATCGACATATAGACGATCGTTCTGTTTTGCCGTCGAAGAAATGCTTCGGCACCAGCTTTAATGGCATTCGATATTTCCTGCATCGCCGGCGTGCCGGTATCCCGGCGAAGAACGTCGCGAATGAGATAGACGGCAAACAATAATCCGATGACGCTGATTCCGAGGACAATGGAGAGTTCCATAGATCTACCGTAATTCCTTTTATTGTGGTTTTAAAAATAGTGATTTATTTGCTGCACAAAAAAGCCCCGGATACTTTACGGGGCTTTTTTTGCTTTATTACGTGATTCAAATCTATGAAAGTAAAGGTGCAATTACAAGAGATACGATGGACATCAGTTTAATTAAAATGTTCATGGCCGGGCCGGATGTATCCTTAAACGGATCACCGACTGTATCGCCGACAACTGCTGCTTTGTGAGCATCCGATCCCTTCTTTTCGCCTTCAACTTCGCCTTTTTCGATCGATTTCTTGGCATTATCCCATGCGCCGCCGGCATTGGCCATCATTAAGGCCAACAATACGCCCGTCACCGTTGCTCCGGCAAGCATACCGCCAAGAGCTGCAGGTCCGATCCAAAATCCGACAACAACCGGTGCCATTACAGCCATTAATCCGGGCAACACCATTTCCTGCAAAGCCGCTGTGGTGGAAATGTCCACACATTTTGCAGTGTCCGGTTTTGCATCCGGTTTACCCTCAAGAAGACCCGGAATCTCGCGGAATTGTCTCCTAATTTCATCAACCATCTTACCGGCAGCTCTGCCGACTGCCGTCATGGTCATGGCACCTATCAGGAATGGGAATACACCGCCGACAAATAATCCAACAACAACACGCGGGTCGGTGACTTTTATTTCGAGCGGAGGAAGACCTTTGGCAAAAAGTGCGGCGTTGACTGCCTGAGAAAATGCTGCAAACAATGCAAGCGCAGTAAGTGCAGCAGAACCGATTGCAAAACCTTTCCCGATGGCGGCAGTCGTGTTACCCAACGCATCTAGACCATCTGTTATTGCCCGAACGTCGGGTCCAAGACCGCTCATTTCGGAGATTCCGCCCGCGTTATCGGCAATCGGTCCGTATGCATCAACGGACATCGTGATGCCGACGGTTGCCAGCATTCCGACCGCTGCGATGCCGATACCGTACAATCCTGCAAAATCATTCGCCCAGAAAATCGTGCATGCAATGATAACAATCGGAAGCGCTGTTGATTCCAATCCGACGGCAATACCGCTGATGATGTTTGTTGCCGGTCCGGTTTTGCTTGCTGCGGTTATTCTTCTCATGGGCGACGCAGCCGTATAAAACTCCGTGATCAATCCAATCGCCACACCGGAAACTGTTCCAAGGACAACGGCAATGAAGACATTGTTGTTGACAGCCGTTGCATGAATGAACATGTACCCGCCGATGAGAAACAATCCTGCAGCAATAAATGTTGAGTAGCGCAACGCGGCTGCGGGGGAATAGTTCTTTAACACTTTCATGGAACCGATGCCGACGAGCGAGGAGACCAGTCCGATACCCGCAAGAACGAGGGGGAGGGACATAAGCAGCATTTTCATTGTTTCAGTGGTGCTTCCGTCTGCAGTGAGTATCGGCATTTCCATGATGGTCAATGTTGCAGCAATGGCTATCGTCGCAATAATCGATCCGACATACGATTCAAAAATGTCCGCGCCCATGCCGGCAACATCGCCGACATTGTCACCCACGTTATCCGCGATAACACCCGGATTGCGCGGATCATCTTCGGGAATTCCTGCTTCGACTTTTCCGACGAGATCGGATCCAACATCAGCCGCTTTTGTATAGATGCCGCCGCCGACGCGGGCAAACAACGCAATTGAGCTTGCACCCATTGCAAATCCATTGATGATTTTTGCATGTTCCGGAGAACCGTAAAGATAGAAGAAGACACCGACACCGATCAAACCAATGCTGGCCACACTGAGACCCATAACCGCACCGCCGTTGAATGCCGTCAATAACGCTTCGCCCTGACCTTTTGATCGTGCAGCTTCCGTTGTCCGAACATTCGCAAGCGTTGCCGCTTTCATTCCAAGAAATCCCGCCAGAATTGAACAGATTGCACCGCTGATAAACGCAAAAGCGGTAGGCACGCCGAGTGTTAATCCAAGAATAACGGCAACAATGACGACGAAGCCGCTCAATACGGAATATTCGCGACGCAGAAATGCCATGGCTCCGGTATAAATTTCTTCTGCAATACTTCGCATTTTTTCATTGCCGGCCGGTTTTGATTTTAACGAAAAGTATATACCGAGCGAAACAGCCATACCGATGATTCCAAGAATAACACTTCGTATTGAAGGATCCATTAAATCCATTCTGTACTCCTTAATTAATGATGTTGATTGAAACGGAAAGGGAGCAGATGCTCCCTTTTGTGATGAAATGTAATGTTTTGTACTATTGTTTTTCCGACGGAGCTTTCAGCACCTTTAAAAAGAAATATCCTGTAAGGACGGTAATCACGACCCAGGTCGATAATAAAACAATATATGCTGCGGTTGACATTGTTGTAATCCTCTTAAACGTTAGCTGCCGATTCTTTTTTTGCCCATGCGCTGCGAATGACGAGTGCAATACCGGTAAATGTTGCGAGCAGGAGGGTCCGAGTAAGATCAACGATGAATACCTTTGTCGGATTTCCATCAATAAACCATCGTGTGTCTTCCATGCCCACATGCATGATTTTGCCGATAATACTTCCGCTGTCAAACGGCCACCCTCCGCCGCTTGTTAAGCTGGAAAACGCTTTTATCCATTCTCCGTTATGCGGTGCAAATAACGATCCGATAAAGACAATCAGCAGGAAGGCGGGAGTGATATATTTCATGATAAATTTAAAGATGATCGGAATCTTGATATCAGCCCCGCGGTTGATTTCCGCCCAGGCATTGTCAATTCCGAAGACCCAAACAAATGCGATTGTTTCTAATAGTGCAAACACGACGAGTGCAAATGTTCCGGACCAATCATCGAATTCGCCGAACGCGCCTGCACCGTAAAACACCACACACCACAATGAAAGGACGATCGTCACTGCACCGAAAACAACAACGGACCGTCGTCTGGACATTTTGTATTCATCCTGAAGAAATGCCATGACCGGTTGACCCATAGCAAGCGAACTCGTGATGCCCGCAAAAAAGAGAAGACCGAACCATGCTAATCCGGCCGCAGCTGCTAAGAACGGCCCCCAATTCTGAAACAGCGTCGGCATTGTTTTGAAGCCCATTGCTAGTCCTGCGTTTGCCTGAATCCAATCAATACCGAGATAGGCAACGGCAATGGGAACTACAATCGATCCGCCGAGCACCACTTCCACAAATTCATTCATCCATCCGGCCGAGGCGGCATTTAATGCTACGTCTTCATTCTCTTTCAAGTACGATGCGTAGCAATGAATTGAACCCATGCCGACAGAGAGCGTAAAGAAAATTTGTCCAGCAGCGGCAAGCCACACTTTCGGATTATAGAGAGAATCAAACTGGGGAGTCCACATAAAGTTTAATCCGACAGCGGCGTCATTGATGGCTCCCAGTTCGCCTTCATGAAGCGTCAGTGAACGGATCGCAAGAAAAATCCCGAAGAAAATAAGAAGCGGCATGCCGATCTTCGATGCAATCTCAACGCCTTTGCTGATGCCGCGGGAAAGGATCCAAAGATTCAGCGTGATGGTGATGGCATAAAAAAAGAGAGATTGGTTGGAGACGCTGATCACCGATCCTGCTTCAACGCCGGCGTAGTAATCAAAATAATTCGCCACTTCGGCGGCGGTCATGCCGGAAAATGTTCCCGTCAGCGAATGCCACACATATGCCAGCGTCCATGATTCTATGTAGCAATAATATGCTGCGATGGTCAAGTTTGTAAAAATTCCGAAGACGCCGACGTATTTCCAGTACGGTGATTTGCCGATCACATCCATCATTCCGGGAGTAGAGTGATGACCGTACTTGCCGCCGTTCCGGCCGATCGACCATTCAATCCAGAGAAGGGGAATGCCCATCAGCAGGAAGGATATGAGGTAAGGGATGATAAATGCGCCGCCGCCGTTTTGAACGGCCTGAGCGGGAAAGCGGAGGAAGTTACCTAGTCCGACAGCGTTTCCCGCCATTGCGAGGACGAGACCGACGCGCGAACCCCAATTCTCCTTCTGGATTGACATTCATTCTCCAACAATTAATAAAATGATGGTGTACCGCCGATTAAAACTGCCACAAACTAAAAATATTTCTGTAACAATCAAAGTGATTTTTTACCCGGCACCGTCCGCATCTGCCTTTTCGGCTCGCAGCGCAACGCTGAATGCAATGATAACGACAGCGGCGCCAGCAACAAAGGGTGACGAAATGTTTGCTTCGAACAACGCACCGGCTCCGATGGGCGTTATTACCATTGCTGCCGTCATCAGGGAAGCGATCGTTCCCATCACTTCTCCTTTGGTCTTGGGATCCGATTTGATGATCGCCTGATTGGAGACAACCACCCGGTACACCGCCTGACTGGTGCCGATAAATGGAAGGGAAACAAAGAAAAGGAGTAAATTCTGAGTTGCCGCCAGCAATAAACCGATAATGACAAAGAAGAGCATGATCAACTCGAGTTCCCTGTCTGAATAGCGTTTTTTCCAGAATGTATTCAGCAACAGAGTCTGATTCAATGCTATCACAAGTCCCACTACCGTGAACATGAGTCCGGTTTGAAACGAATCAAACTGAAACGCTTCCTGTGCGAAGAGGGCAAAGATGGTATGGACGACAACAAAGGCAAGACTAAAAAGAAACCATTTTATATAGAGTGATCGCAGTGTCACTGCTTTATATGCACGGAGAATGGGCGTCAGAGGATTATACCGCAGGCGTACATTGTTGCGGTTAAGATTCGATTCCGTTAAAAAGAAAAATGCAGAAATTCCGTTCAGCAATGCCATCACTCCGGCGATATAAAAAGGAAACGCATGTGAGACGGTGCTGAGAATTCCTCCCACGATCGGACCGAGGATAAATCCAATGCCAAACGTTGCGCCGATGATTCCCAGATTTTTCACACGCTCTTTTTCATCTTCCTTTGATATGTCAATAAGATAACTCTGCGCTGTCGTAAAATTTCCTGCGCCAATTCCGTCAATGATTCGTCCGATAAAAAGCATCGGAATGGAGACAGCACTGGCAAAAACAAACCATCCGACCGACGTAGAAAAAATAGATAGGAGCAGGACCGGACGTCTTCCTATTTTATCGGACAATGCTCCGAGAAACGGAGCGCTGAGAAAAGCGCAAAAGGAAAAAACGGCAAAAAGGATTGTAATCGTGAAGGGGGAGGCGCCGAATTCAGTCAGATAGTACGGAAGTATTGGAATGACAATTCCAAAACCAAGCACATCAACAAAAACTGTTGAAACGATAATGATCTTTTGACGGGACATTGTGGAAGAAAGATACGGATAATTACGTTATTCACCAAAATGATGCCCTTTCTTATTTTCAGATCATGTGCCTCCGGAAATTACTGAGCGTATGAGAGAACAAAATTGTTCGTGCAATAAATTATGATTAAAAAAGGGATTGCACTTTCAAAGAAAAATCCTAACATTCCTTCGGATAATTCGATATATGCATGCCCGCACACCATAGGTCCTAACCTGAATAGAAATGTGTACCAATCACCGGTGAGGAGAATATGAATTTTTATGATATGGACCGTCGTTCTTTCATTTCCAATATTGGTAAAGGACTCGGACTTGCCACAATGTCCTCAGTCTACCTTTCAACGCTGCAAAATGAAGCTTTTGCCTCGTCCGGTAACTTTCAATCTTTGAGTCCTACCGAAATTTCAAATAACGAAGACTTCTGGTTTCCCATACAGCAATCGTTTTCTGTCACGCGGGGAGTGACAAATCTTAATAACGGAGGAGTATCTCCATCTCCGCGTATTGTGACTGAAGCTTTGGTTCGATACCAATGGCAGCAGGAGGACCTGACCGCCTACACGATGTGGCAGATTCTTCAGCCGCAGTTGGAAACAATTCGCAGCGGTTTGGCAGATATGTTTGGATGCGACCGAGAGGAAATTGCCATTACTCGAAATGCTTCCGAATCCCTGGAGATTTTATTAATGGGAATGGATCTGCGGTCCGGAGACGAAGTATTGACCACAACACAAGATTATCCGCGTATGCTCACTACTCTCAAACAAAGAGAGAAACGAGAAGGAATTTCACTGAAAATGGTCAAAATTCCTGTTCCAGCCGCTTCTGACAAGGAGGTCGTCGAAGCATTTGAAAAAGGAATCAGTAAAAAGACAAAAGTAATCTTGCTTTGCCACCAGATAAATTTAACCGGACATATTCTCCCCGTAAGCGAAATTTGTGAGCTGGCTAAGTCCAAAAATATCGAAGTAATAGTTGACGGTGCTCACTCGTTTGCACAATTTGCATTCAAGCAAAAAGATTTACAATGCGACTACTTTGGAGTGAGTCTTCACAAATGGTTATATGCACCCAAAGGTACCGGGTTGTTATATGTCAAAAAGGAAAAAATTGATAAAATTTGGCCATTAATGGCTGCAGAAGAAAAGCAAAATGGCGATATACGCAAATTTGAGGAAATTGGAACTCATTCAATTGCTCCAAAATTGGCTATCGGAGAGGCGATCGCCTATCATAACGGCATTGGTGCGGAGCGAAAAGAAGAAAGACTGCGGTTTCTGAGTCGATATTGGATGAAAAACCTTAAAAACAGCCGAAAAGTGTACTTTAACACTTCGTTAAGTGACAAATTTTCATGTGCAATTGGAAATTTTGGTATTGATGGAGTTGATCCTGCCGAATTAGTCGGCTATTTGATGTCAAAACATAAAATTTATACCACCCCAATCATCCATGATGAGTTTCAAGGTGTCAGAATAACCCCTAATCTATACACAACCCTCCACGAATTAGACCGTTTTTGCGAAGTAGTTCATACTATCGCAGAAAAAGGTCTCCCGAAATAACCATATCACTTCTTATCCAACATTTATAGGAATATTCGCATATCTCATTTGTTACCCATCATAAACTATAAATTATTCATTAGAAAATTTTAATGTGTCTTAAATCATACTAAGAATTTCATTAAGACTCTCTAATTTACATTGTATTGACTGCATATTTTAACATTCATACCTTGAATGTAGAAAAAGTTCAAAACGCTCATTTAAAATAAGAGGTTGATATGGCAGAAGTATTATTTACCACAAACGATGTTGCAAACATCCTGCGTGTGGATAAATCGACGGTCAAAAGATGGACCGACGAAGGAAAATTAAAATGTTTTCGCACGCCGGGGGGACATCGCAAGTTTCGTTCAGAGGACTTATACAATTTCATAAGTGAAAATAATTACGGACAGCATACTCTCCAGCGCCTGCCGCAAATGATGAGCGATGAAATGATCATTTATACGATCGTTCAGAAAAAGGAGTACAACGTTCTTCACTCGGTCTGCTTTTCAGCGGCGGTAAAAGGAAAAAAACAGGAGATCATTTCGTTGTTTAATGAAACTCTTGATGCCGGATTGTCAGTGTCGGCACTCTTCGATAATGTCGTTCTTCCTACCACAAAAAAACTTGGAAACCTTCAGGAAGTGAGCAAACTCTCCATCAGCGAATTCCATCTTGCACATAACGTTCTTGCTTCGGCAATCACACAATTGAATGAGACAATTAAAAAACAGCCGCGCAATTTCAAAACAATCGTCTGTGCGTCCATCGACGCCGGAAAGAATGATGTTGAACTCGCAGCCTTGACAACAATACTGGAAGTGAATGGATACACGGCGATGAATCTTGGTTCTGGAATCAATGCAGAAGCAATCAACCAATTTTTAACGGTGACAAAACCGTTCTCCGTGGCATTATACTCGGCAAAAACAAAAAATCTCGAAGCTCAAACCGCTGAATTATTAAAAGTAACCGAATCTGCAAAATCAAATGGATCGCATTGTGTGCTGTTTCGTCAATCGGATGAGCCGTTCCTTGCAGGCACGGACAATGTCGTGTTCTGTTCCTCTTTCAATGAAATCGATTCGATCAATTTTAATTCTCCAAATTCTATTATCCAACAAAATAAAAAATCAATATAAAGGGCATGCATATGCATAATAAACCGCCGTAGAGCAACAAATTGTAGTAACAATATTATAAACCAAATTTTTAAATCACACCAAACATCATAAAAGGAGAAACACAATGAAACACGTATTGCACACCCGAATTGCAGTGGTAGTGACAATGGTTGTCATGTTCGCTGCAGCAGTTCAGCTGTCATTTGCAGCCGGCACACGCGCCGGAACAAAGTTGACCTCGACGGCTACGATTAACTACAACGATAAAAATGGCAGTGCGATGTCAGCCGTTAATGGTTCTGTGAGTGTGTATGTTGCTCACCGGCCGGCTTCCACGCTCAATATCAGCACGCCAAGCAGTGAAGCATATGACGGCGGATTTGTTGTCTATACGATGTCCGTCACAAACAACGGTAACGGTCAGGATAAGTTCCAGTTTCTCGCAACCGTCACCGGCGGAGCGACATATCTTGACAGTATCGGTTGGTATAAAAACGCCGGTTTAACCGAATCGCTGCTCGGAACCGGTAAAAACGTTCTGCAGGATACAGTAACGACTGACGGTTCTGCCACGGTATATGCAAAAGTCTATTTGAAATCAGAAGCAGACTCGAGCGGATCCGGATATACATTCGACGGAAATTCGATTGCAATTGATTTCAAAACGCGATCCACCGCAAACATGACAGATACAACGTATCTGAATGCCGATGCGACCGGTCCGCGTGCGGTTGCTGCATCTTTTCAAAACGCACTTTCTTCAGTTGTTTCGCGTGCAACACGCGTGAAGCAGTCCAAGGTCACACTGACGTTAACCCGCGGTCAGGCAGGATATCGTCCGGGATCGTCGTCTGGGTATAACGCAACGGTTTCCAATGCCGGTTCAGGTCGTGCGGAAAACGTGGTGATCACGGTAACGTATGATGCTGATCAATCGTTTGCTTCCGGCAACAACTGGACAAACGGCGGATCATCCGCGACATTTTCCATCGGAACAGTTGCATCGAACGGCGGTTCGGTCTCTACTTCAGGAACTGATAGTTTGATGCTTCTGCTTGCTGATCTTGCTTCCGTTTTAGAAGGCTCAACACGCACACCCTCGTTATCTGTTACCTACAACGACTCCACAAACGGTAAAAACGGCAGGACACGTGTGATTGCAAACAGTCCGCAATCGTTCAACGTGTTGTTTAAGTCATTCCTCCAGCAGGGTGATATTGCGATCGTGGATACGGTTGAATCTGCAGACGCCGGCGACACGGTGACATTCGCATATACGATTACAAACAACAGCAATGGCCAGGATGGATTTAATGTCCGCTACAACACGGCAGAACAAGGCACATGGACAGGAACAACATTCTGGTATGAAGTCGTCAATGCCGGTTTTAATGCTTCGGATGACTCGTTGTTTGCAGGCGCAGGCGGCGGTGCAGATGTCAACACGACAAAGTTCATCGCAAAAGGCTCCAGCATCACCCTCTATATTCGCATGGTAGTGCCGAGCGGATTGACATCATCCAGTAACACGCATATCGAACATTTTGTCAACTCACGGCGCGATTCTGCAAACATTCCGACTGATTTCAATCTGTTTGGTTCGGTTGATCCGTTGATTCCGGAGATCGTCGTTTCCCGTTCGCGAATGATCCATGTATCGGTTGCCGGAGATTCAGTTTCCACAAACGGTGAAGCATCCATCATGCCGGGTGATTCTGTAACAATTTATGTTGTCATCCACAATGTCGGCGACGGTCAGGCAAAGAACGTCTCGATTGAAGATGACATCGCACTCAACAGCAATTTAACAAACGTATCGAATTCCGCTTACATCTGGGATTTGGTAACAGGAACAGAAGGCGGTAATTCCGACCATGTAACGATTCCCAATTCACCGGGAACAGCAGGAACATTGTATGGAACGATCACCAACGATCCTGTCAAAGGATATGTTACGACGATTTCTACATTATCCGCCGGCGGCAAGCGGCAGGTAAAATATACGATGGTCGTCAACTAGGTTCATTGAGACTATCCGGAGTGATCCGGATAGTCTCGCAAACGTCATGTTCACTCGAAAAATTACATATAGCCTTCTTACCCTGCTCGTCGTTGCAAGCGTTTCGTTTGCACAGCGGCTGAAGATTGTTTCGCCGGTGCAGAATGAGGTAAGCATGATGACGCGCCAGGCGGTGATCGTGAACGGAAAACCGGGAACGCTGTTGATTCTTTCCGTCAACGGGTCCGTTGTTGATTCCGGAACGGTACGTCCGGACGGTGTTTATGACTTCTTAAATATTCCCGTTCAGCAGGGACCTGTGAAGTTCACCATCGTGGCAAAGTCATTCTTTGTCGACAGAGATACCGTCTCCATCCACGTGGCTGGAGAACCGAGCAGCATCGAATTACAGACGAATCAACTTGAATTTGTTGCAGACGGCAGAAGCAGAACGTCATTTGAAGCAATCGTAAAAGATAAATACGGAGTGGCAATTCCTGGAATGTATTTCATCACGTTAAAAAGCGATACGGGTGCAATTGTTGCACGGGATATCGATCCTAATCAAGACGGCATACAGGCCAAAATTGAAAATGGGAAAGTGCCATTTGAATTGGTGTCGCCATCCTCTTCCGTTGTTTCGACAATTTCGGCACAGTGGGGATCGGTTGTCACTCAAAAACAAATCGAGTTCAGTACGCCGATCGTGCCGTTGATGATTGTCGGTTCGGCTGATGCGCAAGGTTCAATGCTTTCCGCTTCCGGAAATATGAATTCCCTAAAGAACGGTGAATCGATTGACGACGGGTTCCATTCTACCGGCAGACTTGCATTTTACGGACGAGGGACTATTTTGGACAAGTATCTGCTGACAGCTTCATTTGACA
Source organism: uncultured Chitinophagaceae bacterium (assembly GCA_964596155.1). Lineage (GTDB taxonomy): Bacteria > Bacteroidota > Ignavibacteria > UBA10030 > UBA8401 > UBA8401. Next base: position 22,877 of record CAZQSI010000026.1, on the reverse strand, counting down.
ATGAACGAAGACAACGAGACCGGCTGTTCCGTGATCTTGATCCTGACGTCTTGTATTCCATCTACGGCGACAACAGCCGCGTTGACTATACGGCACAAACCAGCAATCCGGTGTTCGTGAAAGTAGAACATAACAGATCGTATATGATGTTTGGTGATTTCAATACGGCATTCGGTCAAAATGAACTTGCCCGGTATGACCGAACATTTACGGGAGTCAGCGGACGATATGATACCCGATTTAATTCCGTGAATGCATTTGCAACATTAACAGACAGAAAAGTTGTGCAGGACGAACTTCGCGGACAAGGCATTTCTGGTTATTATTTCCTCGGTTCAAGCAATGTCGTTCCCGGTTCTGAAAAAGTACGGATAGAAATACGTGATAAGAAACATAACGAGGTTATTCTTCAGCGTTCCGAAAAATCCAGATTCGGCGATTATGAAATTGATTATGTACAGGGAACGTTGTTCTTCAAACAGCCGGTTCAGAGCATCGATCAATCCGGCAATCCGTTGTTCATTGTGATCTCCTATGAGTCGCAGGGCGGATTTGCAACAAGTTACGTCACCGGTGTTCAGGCAAACAGAGAAGTTGCGAGCGGATTAACGGTCGGCATCACGGCGGTCACGGAAGAACGGCAGCCGACAAACTATACATTGATGGGATTCAATTCTCACTATCAGCATGGGACATCATTTCAGTCCAAGCTCGAAATTGCTCACGGATCGGATGTTGCAAACAGCGGAGCAGCCTGGAATGTTGAAGTCGGCGGTTCTCCGGTACACCGTCTGAATCTGAAATCGTATGTGAGGAAGGTTGAAACCGGCTTCGTTAATCAAACTGCCGGAGCCGGCGGAGCAGCAGAAATCGGATCAATGAAATACGGCGTCGGCGGAACGTATGACGGATTGTTTCAAACAAAACTGATATCGGATTATTATCGGCAGGAACAGAAAAGCGGAAATACGGATGTGGTCATCAACTCTATCACAGGCGGCATCGAACGAAAAATTGCATCCTTCGCGGGTATTTCGCTGCGGGCTGAAAATCTGGCATATGAAAGCAGCAGGATCGACACTGTTTTAACCGAAACAAAGAATTCAACATTGGTAAATGCCAAAACGACATTGCGTGCGACAGACCGGTTGAATTTCTCAGGAGAATACGAACATAGTTTCAGCGATTCAAAAATTAACGAAGTAAAACCGTCAAGCGCAGCTATCGGAGCTGAATATCGAATGTTCAACAACGTGACACTGTCCGCACAGCAGCGATATTACATCGGTAGCGGCAGCACAACCATATTGGGAATCGGATCGGATATCGGCTATGGTACGTCGGTGACAGGCCGTTATGAAATCGGAAACGGCATCAGCGGTCAACGAAATCAGGCGAGCATCGGATTAAAGAATACGACAAAAATCAATGATGAGGTTACGGGAAATTTCACTCTTGAAAGGACACGTGCTCTTGACAGAAATATCGGTGAAGCAAAAACAAATGATAACGATGCTGTCTCGCTCGGATTTGAGTATCTGCCGAAAAAAGCATATAAAGCTGCAATCAAAGGCGAGTTTGCACAGAATCAGCAATCGATCCGTCGTATCGTCACATTTGGCGGTGATATCCGCATTGCCAATGATTTTACATTGATCGACAAAATGACCTATTTTGAAGAAAACAGATTTGCATCGCCGTCAGCACAGAACAATTTTGCAAGCGGCACGCTTTCGGGAAACCAACCGGGCGGTGCACTGAGCGGGGGATTGTTGAAAAAATTCAATAACATTCTCGGGCTGGCATTCCGTCCTGTCTCCGTTGATTGGCTCAATGCGATTGGAAAATTTGAGAAAAAGGTGGAATTTAACGGAGTAGTCGCACCTCAGATTTCGTATGATGTAAATATTATTTCGTTGCACACATTTTTTGAACCATTCATCGGTCTTGAAATCGGGACAAAGTACGCTATGAAATTTGCCACTGAAGAAGCATACGGATTAAAAGCGTCGACAATGACCGATTTCTATCTTGTGAGAGCCGAGTTTGATCTGCGCTGGAATAATTTCGATGTTGCTTCGGAATATCGTATTTTGAACTCGAGAATTGTCAATCAGGCTCATTCATCATCTATAAAGCATGGATACAGTGCTGAAATCGGCAATGTTGTATTTGAAAACATACGTCTTGCGGTTGGATACAATTTTGTAGGAACAGAGGATCGTGACCTTGTTGGAAGAGATTATCAATCCGCCGGTCCGTTTATCTCCATCCGTGCAAAATTCACGGAAAAATTGCTCCACTATTTTAACAAGTAATTGAGAATGACCATTGTAAAATACATATCGATAATTCGAATGAAGAATCTGGTTCTTTGTCTGAGCTTGATGCTTCTATTATATAACGCAGCGA